>CAYPRS010000044.1:0-5715 GCA_964413235.1 uncultured Candidatus Saccharibacteria bacterium
GTTTTTATCTAAAAAAATATTATTCATATCGAAGCGCTTCGATCGGACTCTTTTTGGAAGCTTTACGCGCCGGATACAGACCAAAAACGATCCCTACCGCAGCCGATACGGCAACACCGAGCAATGCGGCAAAAACCGGAAATGAAAAACTCCAAGGGTCATTTAAAACATATGTTAATGCAATTGATGCCACAAGCGCCGATGTTGCCCCAAGCAAAATTCCAATTATACCGCCAACAAAAGTAAGCATCGTTGATTCAATAAGAAATTGAAAAAGAATGTCGTTATTTGTCGCACCAACCGCTTTTCTTAAACCAATTTCCTTTGTTCTCTCGGTTACTGACACTAACATAATATTCATAACCCCAATCCCTCCAACCACAAGCGATATAGCAACTACAGACGAAAGAAATAAGGTAAGAACGCTTAATATCGTTTCTATCTGATTAACAACACCCTGTTGCGATTCAATATAAAAATCATCATCATCCGGATCAGAAATATTGTGCCGTTCGCGCAATGTCGTCTCTATGTCATATACTGCACGATCAATATTTTCCGGGTCTGTTACACGCAACATTACCTCATGATAATGATTAATTCCTAACAGATACGTTTGAGCTGTTGAGTATGGTATCAGTACAACTTCATCTATATTAAAAAACATTACTTGACCATGTTGTGGAAATATTCCTATAACACGGAAGTTTTGGTCTCTAATCTTGATCTTTTTTCCCAAGGCGCTATCTTCGCCAAATAATTCCTTCTCCACTTTTGACCCGATCACAACAACTCTTGCTAATTGTTCAATCTCTTCTTCACCAAAAAGCCTTCCTCTTTCAGGATATATGTTGAACATATCACTCATAAATTCTGCAGACCAGCCAAACATCACTGGTCTATATGTTTCTCCACGATATGAAACGCTGCCGGTAACCATAACAGACGGTGCTATTGACACCATATCCGGAACATTGTTTTTTTTCTTCAGCGCTTCAATATCCCCCTTGGTTAAAGAGTCGGAAAAAAGAGTATTGGCTATATCGGACGGACCGGTTGGTTGTTGTCCGGGACGAATTATAACCATATCAGCTCCCATTCCTTCAACTTGAGTTAAAATAAGTTGTTCCGCGCCTTTTCCTATAGAAACAATAAGTATGATCGCCGCGATGCCAATAATAATTCCCAACATTGTCAAAAAAGAGCGTGATCTATTTGAGCGAAGACCATCGTATGCTGTTTTAAAACTATGGTTGATATTCATAATAAAAATTACTTTTTAAACTCATTGTGAGCATGACGTTGTTTTTGAACACGAGTATCACTTTCCACTTTCCCATCATGAATATATATGATCCGTTTAGCGTGTTCGGCTGTGTTTGTTTCGTGAGTGATCAATATAACAGTATGCTTCTCTTCTTCATTTAAGTTTTGAATAATCTCCATAATATCCCTACCTGTTTTTGAATCAAGATTTCCCGTCGGTTCATCGGCAAAAATAATATCCGGATCATTGATCAATGCGCGAGCTATGGCAACACGCTGTTTCTCCCCTCCGGAAAGTTGAGCTGGTGTATGATCGATCCTATGAGTAAGTCCTACGGCTTCAATTTTATCGCGAGCTTGTTTGTCCCATAATGATCTTTTTACTCCTGAATATAAAAGTGGTAATTTTACATTTTCCAACACTGAAACGCGTCCCAGTAAATTAAACTGCTGAAAAATAAAACCCATTTTTTTATTTCGCACATGTGCTAATTCGTCTTGTAAAAAATCATCCATCGTTTTACCATCAAAACGATAAACACCCTTGGTGTGCCTATCAAGAAATCCTAAGATATGAAGCAGTGTTGATTTACCGGAACCGGAAGGACCCATAAGCGAAACAAATTCTCCTTTTTCTATTGAAAATGAAATATCACGAAGCGCATACGTCGGATTTTCTTCCGTTCCATACATCTTAGTAACATGTTTTACATCAATAAATACCATAAATTCCTATTTACGAATAAATGTGATTATTGTTTCTCCTTCTTTCAGTCCCTTTGTAATTTCAACATACCCACTAGAACTTTTCATGCCAGTTTCAACTGGTATTTTTTTTATTTCATTACCTTCCGGTATTCTGACATATTTTTGAGCATCTTCCGTTATTATTGCTCGTGTCGGAACAGCAAGCACCATCTCCCGCTCGTCAGTAAATATCACAGCATCTGCGGTCATACCAGGTTTGATCCGCTCATCTTTACTGTCAATAAAACTAATAGTAACTTTGTAAGTTGCTACTCCTTCAATTATTGTTTCTGCCGGATCAATTGACATAACTTGCGCGGGAAAAATATCGTCATCAGTATACGCGTCAAGTGTTATATTTACGCTATCATCAATAGTTATCTTGGCAATGTCCACTTCTGGAACAAATATTTCTACTTCGTATGAATTTTTTGAAATAACTGAAACTACATGAAGTCCGGCTTGAACAAATACACCTTTGCGAAGCTCTTGCTTTGTAATAATTCCCTCTAAAGGAGATCGAAGGATCATTGTGTTTATTTGTGCCTGTATCAATTCTTTCGCGGCACGCGCTGCTGCAACACGAGATATTTGAGTCGCAAGTGTTTCCGGAGTACTACCCGCTTCCTTTAAAAGAAGCTCATTCTTCGCCTGCTGTAATGTATTTTCTGCAGTAGTAACACTCGCTGAAGCACTTGCCAAGGCACTTGTGTTTGCGGCTTTCTGAACATCTATAACCTGTAATTTAGCCGACAATGCCGTAATAGCAGCTGATACTGTAGTTTTCTGAGTAGAAAGATTGGTTTTATCTGTTGTACTAAAAGTTGAAAGAATCGGAACAGCGTCTAATGTGTCCGAAACAGCAGATAAAGCTTCCAATGTTTGTAATAACTCGTTTGTCATTTCTTCTTCGTTTTGTTTTGTATCTATATTGATCTGCATATCTTGAACTTCTTGAAACACTCCACTAGAAAGATCACTTACAAATTCAGCTGTCCAGCCGCCCGCATTAGAAACATTAAATAGCTTTTTAATGGCAGTGGACTTGGCTGTACTAAGAGCCGGCGCGCCAACCCCGGGATCTGTAAAACGTGTTTGTTGTATTTCAGAAATAACAACTAGAGCATTTTTCGCAGAAACTACAGAGCTTTGGGCTGAAGTAAACGCTCCATCATAAGATGATATAAGATCAGCCTTGGCTTTTTCCGTTGTATTGCTAAACGATATTTTTACATCTTCATATGTTCGCTCTGCGTTTAAAACAGCTGTGCGAGCAATAACAAGTTCTTCGGCGCGACTACCTCTTTGCAGTTCAGCTAAAATATTCTCCTCTTGTACAATAGCGGCTTCAGACTGTCGCAGTTGAGCTTGCATCTCTGATGTATCTAGCGACGCTATCCATTGTCCGGCAAACACGTTTTCTCCAACAAAAACTTTTACGTCGGCTACTTTTCCACCCCGCTCAAACGCTAGGAGACGTTCTTGAGTTGGACGCACTTTTCCCGTCACTTCAACTTCTTGAGTAAGGTCAATTTTTTCTACCCGCATTGTCTCATAGGACTCTTCTTCCTTTTGCCCAGAGATAAAACTGATTACGACAATAACAACAAAAATGGCTCCGATAATATAAACAGGTAAATATTTTTTTATAGATAATTTCATATAACTATTGTATCATCATGTTTTTAATAATAATAGGTATTAAACCCCAGAGCAAACCTTACAGGTTCTGTCCACTTATTGGACTTTTTGTTTCGTTTCACTCACAAAAATTCTCAATAAGTCTTGCAAAGCTCCAAGTATTCGCTTCTCACTCCAGACTCAATTTTGAGTTCGCTTCGCTCTCACGCTGACCCGCGGCAAGCCTTACAGAGTATTTACCTGATATTATTTCCTTACAGGAACTGTCCACTCATTGGATCTTTTATTTCGCTTTGCTCATAAAAGCTCTCAATGAGTCTTGCGAAGCTCCAAGTATTCGCTTCTCACCTCGGCTCGGTCCGCCCTGGGCGGACGCTCGCTCTACGTCGCTAATAATAGATATTAAACCTGAGAGTGAATTCTAGGTTCATTATGAACAAATTCTAAGATATTTAAAAATTTCAACCAAAACTTTATCTTTCCCTTTTTTTGTTTTTGCAGAATATGGAAATACACTGACGCCCGAAGCTTTGTTTTCAATATCTAAAATTTTCCGCGCCAGATCTTTCTGGTTCAACTTGTCTGTTTTATTAGCAACAATAATAGTTTCATGTTTATTTTCCTTTAAAGTTTTGATCATTTCCTTGTCAAGAGCTGTAATTCCAACCTGCGTATCAACGATTAAAACAACAATTTCCGGCCTTATTTTTGCGTATTGTATATACCATAAGATCCGTTTAATAAGTTTATCACGCTCTTTTTGCGAGCATTTGGCATATCCATATCCCGGAAAATCAACAAAATAAAATTTTTCGTTAATAAGAAAAAAGTTAGCCTCTCTAGTCTTCCCTGGCTTTTTACTTGATCTGACAAGATTTTTACGATCAACCAAAGAATTAATAACACTTGATTTTCCAACATTGGAGCGACCAAAAAAAACAGCTTGGGGCATATTATCGCCCAAACTATAATCATCGCCAATAACCCCTTTGATAAATTCCGCTTTTGTTATTTCTATCCCGTTAGAAGTTTTCATATCAATTTAATATTTAACTAGTAATAAATATAAATGTTAACTACAGCATAATCCTATTATTATTACACTAAACTTCTAACGGGATCCATGTCTATACTGTACCTGAAACCATACCAGATGCAAACTCTATTATCTACTAGATACTGCTTAATGAAATGAACTTACCAACAGGCGGATTTGTAAAAAAATATAATTTATGGTACAAAAGGAGAATATTAATCGTTAAATAAAAAAATATGAGTGGAAAAAAACAAAAATTGAATATCCCCGTTGCTCTCGCTTTTGCCGGAATTATAATTTTGGGAACAATTCTTTATTCAAATAACAAAGACCCTGTTACAGCTTCGGATACTAATTCGCAAGAAGCAGCAGTCTTGTCATCGTGGGATAAAAATAATATCAAGAATGATGGAATACACGTTAAAGGCAATCCGGATGCCGACATATTGATAACTGAATATTCAGATACAGTATGTCCTTATTGTGGACGATTTTATGGCACCATGCTGCAAATTATGGACACGTATGGAAAAGATGGAAAAGTTGCTTGGCAATATAAACATTTTCCGCTTGATAGCATTCATCCGACAGCAAGAGGCGAAGCAAAAGCAGTTGAATGCGCAGCGGAGCTTGGTGGAAATGACGCTTACTGGAAATATTTGGATACTATCGTTGAAGGAACTGTCGGAAAAGACGTTGTTAAGGTTGCCGAGCATATTGGATTAGACACTGATTCATTCAAAGCCTGTGTAGATAATGATACTTTTGCGGATATTGTAGAAAGCCATGTACAAGAAGGATTAGCTCTTGGTATACAAGGCGTACCGTATAGCGTATTCAAAACAAAGGACGGACGAGAATTCACAATATCCGGAGCATATCCATATGATTTTTTAAAGCTCCTTATTGATATGACCCTTGCCGGCAAAAGCCAAGACACCGTCAATAAACTTATCACTTTGGTAACAACTCAAGGAACAACCCAAGAAGAAATTGAAACTTTTCTTACGGAAAATTACCCGGAA
>CAYPRS010000045.1:0-5627 GCA_964413235.1 uncultured Candidatus Saccharibacteria bacterium
GTGATTGGACCAATTCCTCCCGGAACCGGAGTAAAAATACTGCATTTCTCCGCACAAGTAGGATTTGCGTCGCCTACCAACTTTCCCGCCGCTTCACTTGTGCCTGCATCAAGTATGACCACTCCATCCTTTATCATGTCCGGTGTAATCAATCCGGGACTACCCGCGCCTAATATTAAAATATCAGCTTCTCGTGTAAACACTGAAATGTCATCAACGCTCTTATCCAATATTTCCACACGGGCTCCTTCTCGTCCAAGCCATACTGCCGCCGGTTTGCCTACTAGCGCACCGCGACCTACCACAACCACATTTTTATCTTTGATATTAACATTTTCGCGTTCAAGTATCTCAGCAAACGCGCCTGTAACCGGCGGCAGTATCTGTGACTCGTCTTTATTAAATTGTTCAATCGCAGAATCTGAGAGCATATCAACATCTTTTTTTACAGATACGCCGTTAAGAACAGCTTGTGTATCAATATGTTCAGGTAGTGGTAATTGCACCACGATTCCTCCCACACTATTATTCACGCTTAAATTTCTGATGATATCTGTCAATGTCTTTGTTTCTGTTTCTGTTGGGAAATATATAAGTTGTATGGGAATATCAACCGCATCAGCAAAACATTTTTTAATACCGACAAATTGTTTTGACGCGGGATCATCTCCAACCATAACAACAACAAGAGTTGGAGTAGCGCCTAGCAAAGCCGCCTCTTCTCTAAAAGAAATTTTTAATTCTTCCGCAATTTTTCTTCCGTCAATGATCATGATCTGCAAACATATATTATGTCAGTATGTTATGTGTGTTATGTACGAGGTTGAACCTCGTACATAACACACTTTTACTTTATAATGAATATTAACATGAAGAAACCACAATTTGCTAATGGAGAAATTTATCATATTTATAATCGAGGTGTAGAAAAAAGAAATATTTTTTATGACAATGGAGATTATATTCGTTTTATACATCATATATACTACTTTAATAATAACAATTCAACATCGCAAAATCTTCGCAGAGATATTTTTTCAAAGAAGAAAGCTCTTGAATCTTTAATGTACGAGGTTGAACCTCGTACATCTGATGACAAACGTAAACGGCTTGTAGACATATATATTTTTACTTTAATGCCCAATCATTATCATTTATTAGTAAAACAAAATGTTGACGGTGGCATCATCAAGCTTATGCAGAAAATCGGAACAGGTTATACTATGTTTTTTAATAACAAATACAATCGTGTCGGCTCTCTTTTTCAAGGAAGATTTAAAGCTGTTCTTATAGAGAATAATGCTCAACTTTTATATATTCCCCACTACATTCACCTAAATCCCATCAAACTCCTCAATGTACGAGGTTCAACCTCGTACATTGAGAAAAAAAACTTTTTGGAAAATTATAGATGGAGTAGTTATTCAGACTACACCGGAAAAAGAAATTTTTCATCAGTTACCGAACGAGATTTCATACTGAATCTTTTTGGAAACTCAGAACTACACAAAAAAGACTTAGAACAATTCCTAAAAAACAAAAATAAGATTACTCAAGAAATTTCACCTGAATTACTTATTGATTTAACTTAACTTGCAAATAAAGGAAATGTGCATGTACATACATGTACGAGGTTGAACCTCGTACATTTCCTTTATTTATACGCCGGAAACTTTTTGCAAAGTTCTTTTACTTCTTTCCCAATCTCTTTTAATTTTTTATTTTTTTGCATTTCTTTTCTAAATTCTTTGAGATACTTGAAGCGTCCTTTTTTATCTTCCGGAAGCTCGTATGATTCAATCTCTTTCATTACTTCCGTGATCCACTTGGCGATCTTGCGCATCTGGGGAGCTTTCATTCCACGTGTCGTAATTGACGGTGTTCCAAGACGTACCCCGCTTGGATAAAATGGTGATGATGGTTCATTAGGAATAGTATTTTTGTTCAACGTAATACCTGTTGCATCAAGTGCTGTTTCAAGCAAAGATCCTCTCCCTTTTCCGCAGTCAACCAGCATCATGTGATTATCCGTTCCACCACTGATAAGCTTTACTCCTCTTTTCATCAGCTCTTCCGCGAGGACTTTCGCATTTTTCACCACTTGGTGTCCGTATGTCTTAAACGACGGCTTCATAGCCTCTCCGAGCGCTACCGCAATAGCAGCAGTTTGGTGGTCATGTGGACCACCTTGCAGATTCGGGAAGATCGCGCGGTCAATTTTTTTAGCTAATTCAGGGTCTTTCTTGAGCCCTTTTTCTGTTACCAATATCATTCCGCCGCGAGGTCCGCGAAGCGTCTTGTGTGTTGTAGTAGTAATAAGATGGACATAAGGTACCGGAGATTTATGAGCACCGGCAACAACCAATCCAGCAATGTGAGCGATATCCGCAACCAGATACGCGCCAACCTCATCAGCAATCTTTCCCATCTTTTGAAACGGAAATTCGCGGACATAAGCCGTGGCACCAATCCATATCAAACGCGGTTTGTGCTTCTTGGCAAGCATCTCAATTTCTTTCAGATCAAGCCGACCATTTTTTTTAACATGATATTGTACGGAATTATAAAACATACTGGTCGCGCTTGCTTTCCAACCATGAGTAAGATGTCCACCGTCTAAAAGTCCGTGCCCCATGATCGTATCGCCCGGATCACATGTTGCAACATATACAGCTAAATTAGCAGGACTTCCTGAATACGGCTGGACGTTAGCATGTGGCACTCCAAAAAGTTTCTTTGCTCGTTCACGCGCGATATTTTCAATCTCGTCAACATATTCCTGCCCACCATAATAACGCGCTCCTGGATATCCTTCACTATATTTATTAGTAAGAACCGTGCCAAGCGCTTCAATGACCGCCGGCGAAGCAATATTCTCGGAAGGAATAAGTTCCATCCCTTCTTGCTGACGTTTCATCTCGTTTTGAATAGCTTTGTATATTTGAGGATCTTGTTTTTTAATATGTTTCATGTAGATTATCGTTCTTTAATCACTGCTACTAAAAAGTACTATCAAAAATAATATAATAAATTCATATTGTTTTTATTTCTGTCTTTCTGAAAAAATTAAAGCATATTTGTTTTATTATTTATCCAATCTTAATTCCCATTGTACATTATTCCGGCAGAGGAGGACAGACCTCGCATCAAATCATCTAAAATGACACCAAAAATAATGAAATGGTAGTTTGTAAGCAAGTCTTCTGATAATTCAAATATTTAAATGCTTAAATATTCAATGAGTTTGTCTATCGCTTTTTTTCTGTGATCGTATTTATATTTTTCCTCCGGTGAACATTCTCCGAAAGACTTTTTGAGTCCTTTAGGCATAAAAATAGGGTCATACCCGAAGCCGCCTGTGCCACGAGATTCATTTAGAATCTCACCTTCACATTTACCTTCAAATTGTTCGTATTTATTACTTTTTGGATCGTATAGAGTTATTACGGCTTGAAAATAAGCAGACCTGTCGTCTTTATCATCAATAAGCTCTTTGAAAAGTTTTTGGTGGGCTTTTTCGTAATGACCGCCGGCATATCGGCTTGAAAATACGCCAGGTCTGCCGTCTAACACATTCACGCATAATCCGCTGTCATCGGCTAGTGTCAAAAGCTCTGTTTTCAGAGCGTAATATTTCGCTTTGATAAGAGAATTATCCGCAAATGTTTTTCCGTCTTCTATCGGCTCTTCAATCTCACTATCAATATCACTTAAACTTAAAATTTCAAATTCTTTCAAATGATCTTTTAATTCTTTGAGTTTCCCTTGATTGTTTGTGGCAATAAGTATTTTTTTCATTTTATTGAATTGGCATAGATTGGCTTTTCCCCATAAGCGCCGCGATTCTCTCCTCCACCGGAGGATGGGTCATAAACATTTTCGCAAAAAATCCTTTCTTATGTTTTCCTCTAAAAGGATTTGCTATGTACATATGTGCCATAGCATGATTCGCGCGTTTAAGTTCGCCGGAATAACCGGATATCTTTCGCAAAGCATTTGCCAATCCTTCCGGATATCGTGTCAGAAGCGCTGCTGAGGCATCCGCGAGAAACTCTCGCTTTCGTGAAACAGCAAGCTGAATTACAACAGCTACAATAGGCGCAAGTATCGCGAGAATAAGTCCTGCGATCATCATAATAAGTTGCATCTGACCGCTGTCGCGTTCGCGATTCCCACCACCAAAAAAAGACCACCTCAGAAGAAAATCAGACAACAAGGTAACAAATCCGACCAAGACAACCACGACTGTCATTATAAGTATATCTCTGTTTTTTACATGCGATAATTCGTGCGCTAATACTCCTTCCAGTTCACTACGATCCAGCATGTTAAGAAGTCCTTGTGTAACCGCAATGGCGGCGTGCTTTTCGTCGCGACCCGTGGCAAAAGCGTTAGGTGCCGGATCATTTATAATATAGAGCTTTGGCATTTGCATACCGGACGCAATACAGAGATTTTCAAGCACATTCCATAGTTCCCGATGTTCTTCCCGAGACACAGCTTTTGCGCCGGACATTTTAAGGACAATTTTGTCGGAATACCAATAACTGAAAAAATTCATCAATATGCTAAAAGCGACAAAAAAGTAAAGAATAGTTGGATTGCCAAAATATAAACTGGCAAACCATCCGAGAAAAATGACCATTACTAAAAAGCCAGTCATTAAAATCCACGTTTTTTGAACATTTGCGTTTTGCTGTGTATAAAGTGTTGCCATAAAAACAAGTATATAGTAAAAAGTAGAAAGTATCTAGTAAAAAAACGCATAAAATGCGTTTTTTCTTACAATTTACCTGCTTGCCGATAGACAAAGTAAACAGGGTAAGCAGACTACTTTTTATTTTTTAATCAGCGGGGACGATCATCACACTTACGTCAAGAGGTTTAGCATTTTGAGAAGCGGCTGTCATACTGGACGGATCAGCAGAAAAAATCTCAGGTTGATTTTTTTGCGAAACCTCTATTGCAACAAAAAATGTGACAGCAGTTATTGTAATAATAAATATTGCCCACAATATACCATCATTGTCATGACATTTTTTATTATTTTTTCCAAACATATTTTCTAGAATTTTACTTCAACAACTTTTTTTGCCTCTGAACCTTCTTCAAGTTCAAAGAATTCTCGTGCTTCAAATTTTTTAAATATTTCCGCAATAATATTCCCCGGAAAAATTTTTAAGGCGGTATTGAGATCGCGAACATTTGCATTGTAAAAACGGCGCGCCGCTTGAATTTTATTTTCCGTATCGGAAAGTTCTCGTTGAAGTTCCAAAAAATTTTGATTTGCTTTTAGATCAGGATAAGCTTCTGAAACTGCAAAAAGTGATTTTAACGCACCGCTAAGCATATTTTCCGCCGCTCCATGTTCTTCTATAGTACCTGCGTTCATTGCCGCAGTACGTGCTTGGGTAACTTTTTCCATTGTCTCACTCTCGTGAGCCGCATATCCTTTCACGGTGTTTACAAGATTCGGAATTAAATTGTAGCGACGTTTGAGTTGGACATCAATATCCGCCCAAGCTTCTTTTGTGCGCTGCACTAATCGCACAAATTTGTTGTGGTAATAAATTACAATTAAAGCTGTTAAAAGAACTGTGACTAAAAAAAGTATAAAAAAATCCATA
>CAYPRS010000046.1:0-5612 GCA_964413235.1 uncultured Candidatus Saccharibacteria bacterium
TCATATGTTTGTCTATATATTTTCAATGGTTCTTCGTATTCTCCGCTTTCAAGATAAAAACCTCCGAGATCAAAAAGAGTCCTTTGTTTATGTGGAGAAATTTCCAGTGCCCGCTTGATCATTTCTATCGCTTCTTTCTTTTGCCCGAAGGAATTCAAAAGAGATGCTGTGAACTGTGGATATTTTGAATCTCCGGGAATTTCTTCAATCTGTTTTTTTGCTTCTTCTATGGCAAAATTTTTGTAACCATCTTTTATCTCTTGTTCTACTTGCATCTGACTAACAGCAATCGCCTGAAACAATAATCTTTCTCTTGTCTCACCGTCCCCGAACGAATCATAACTAAGCGCTTTTTTGTACAAGTCAAGATTTTTCTGAACACCCTCCGGATATTGCTGCAAAGCTTTGATAAGAGTTTTATTTTGCATATACGGCGCATAATTTACCGCATAGATAACCAAAGGTGTAACTACAAGCATCAGAATAGGAACTACCATATCGTCTTTGTTGCTACCAATTTTATGTCCAACTGTTTGAAAAAAATGATTGATCTTGTGCAAGCTCCCGGAAAAAACATTAATGTGAGTACTACGAAAATGTATATACGCAATTACGGTAAAGAACAAAACATAACTTGTTAAATTATCAAAAACAAAAATATTATGAAAGAAATAAGCAGCCAACAGTCCGGTTAAAATACTTTTTTCAACAACAGCAAAGTCGTCTTCTTTTTTCTTCCAAAGTTGATAAAGAGTAGCAACAAAAATAAACAGATACGTTACAAGTCCAAATATACCGGCGGTGGTCAGCCAATCAAAAAACACATTATGCGCGCGATCAAACCACGGTTCTTGCGCATACATTCCGGGATCATAATATTTGTTAAATACATATGTAAAATTACCTTGCCCCCATCCTAAAACCGGACGCTCTTTGAATCCCTGATATGCCATATTCCAGATCATTAAACGTGATTTTGCTGTTCCTGAATCTATCGATATTGTCGCGAAACGATTTAAAACGGGAGATTCTTTAATAAAAGGCGTATCTTTAAATCCTATAAACAACCCGATGCAAACAATAACAACACCTAATGTTCCAATTGCCGCTTTACGCAAGGTTTTCCTCTCCTTTTCGAATAAAGCGATCAGAAATGCCGTAAGTAGTAATCCTCCAATAAGACCAAGTATTGTTCCTCGAGTAGCTGTAAAATATAAATTGATCATCTGAAGAACAAGAGCAGTAATATAAAAAAGATGAAGAAAGCCCCATTTTTTTATCTTATCTCGGAACAGATAATATAATGTAATAAAAATATGGAACAGCATATATACCGCCAAGTAGATCGGATTACCTAATGTTGTTGCCAAACGCGCACCACGGAAATCAGTTTCAAGTAATTTGCTCATACCGATAAGACCCATGACTATACTTACACCGATCATTAAATGAAATAATTTATCCCATTGTTTTTGAGTATTAAGCAAAGAAGCTGTTACTAAAAAATACGCAAAAACATGCAGGGTTGTAACATATCCATCCATTCGTTCATAATTTGACCAAAAACTTTTATCAAAATTTACCCCGAGAACATCGGCAATTCCCACCACAACAACAAGCAGAGTAATAGCAACCACTACAGGACTTATTTTGGGACGATATGCTTCGTTGAGATAAGCAAGCACGATCCATCCGCCAAACATTATCTCCACAAGAATCCTAAACGCAAAATTCTTTCCCACAATAAAAGGAAAGAACATATGATTAGCTACAATGAAGACTATAAACGGAATAGTAAAAATTCCAACTATCAAACCCGACTTTAGACAACTTTCAAGTTCTTTTGAATTCATAGATACAACTATATCATACTGTTTTTTTACGCGCCACACTTAGAGCCTGTTTAGAAGTTTGCTTTCAAGGCGAAATTTTTAGATTTTCACTATAACTTGTTAAAAATTTCTCGGAATAGTCCCGCTATTTCTCCAAATTTTTAACAAGTTACATCAAAAATCTGGGAATTTTTAGCCGGAATGAAGATTTTAAACAGGCTTTTAGGTGCTGAAACACAAACTCTCCTTTTAAATTTAAATTATAGTCCAACCTCTTTCTTGTATTCTTTCAGCCATTCCGCCAGATCAACCGTTGGTTTCCACCCCAACAACTTTTTAGCCAATGAGTTATCAGCTAAACTTTTTTTTACTTCAATACGCGGGGGCTTTTTAACTGTTGGTCCTCCAACCATCTTGACCAATTCATTCACGCTATAACTTTTCCCGGAACCGATATTAATTATTTCTCCAGCAACCACTTTATCACTTTCTGCCGCTAAAATATTTGCCCGCACAACGTCCGTAACAGAAACAAAATCACGTGTTTGTTCACCGTCTCCAAAAATAGTCATTGGTTTTCCTTCCAGTCTTTTTTTAACAAAGATACCAACAACAGGGGCGTACGCCCCGTCCAAATTTTGCCTTTTTCCGTAAACATTAAAATAACGTAAGCCCACAGTTGGCAAACCATAAAGTTTGGAAAATAACCCGCAATATAATTCGCCAACATATTTTTGCAAACCATATGGACTTAAAAGATCAGCTTGCATATCCTCGTGCCACTGCTCTTCTTTTTGATTACCATAAGCAGCAGCCGAGGCACTATAAACAACTTTTTTAACTCCGGCATCACGAGCCGCTATCAACACATTGAGAGTTCCATTTAAATTTACATCATTGCTTTCTGCGGGATTGTCTATGGAAAATTGAACATTAGAAAAAGCCGCCAAATGAAAAACATGATCAGTACCGGAAAATAAAGGTTTGATCTTTTTTAGATCTCGCGCGTCCAATTTATGAAATTCCGCTTCGGGATTAATATTTTCCTTTTTACCTGTTGATAGATCATCAATAACAATAACTTTATCTCCTCTTTTAATTAGTTCGTCAACCAAATTAGAGCCTATAAAACCAGCTCCTCCGACAACTACTATCTTTTTCATTTTGTGTTTTTTATCCAGCATGATACGTAACTATACTACTTACAAACAATTAACTCCATTAAAAGTTACTTAAATGAATCACCCCACTAGCTCCGCTGCGGAGAATTCTTTTTGATTAAAAATTTACCTAAATTTTTAATTAAGTGTTACAATATCAATTGAATCGTTCAAAGCTTGTTAGAATAGAAAAAATTTTGAACAAAGTAAAATTATCCAGATAAAAATTAGAATAAAAAAACATGGACAAAGATAAACCACTTTTACAGGTTGCGCTTGATTACGTTGATCTTAATCCGGCAATCGAAATGCTTAATAAAATTAAAGATGAAATTGATATTATAGAAGCAGGTACGCCACTTTTAAAAGCGGAAGGAATGAAAAAGGTTCTTTCTCAAATTTCCACAATTACTGATAAACCGTTGGTAGCCGATCTTAAAACCGCCGATGTCGCTGATATTGAATTTACTGTTGCAACTGAATATGGAGCTAATTATGTAACAGTATTGGCGGGGTCACCTTTGGAAAATATAAAAGAAGGTTTGGAAACAGCCAAAAAGTTTGAAATGAAATTAGTAGCCGACCTTTTGGGGGTTGAAGATTATTGCGCTAGAGCTGAAGAATTGGTTAAAATCGGAGTAGATTATATAGGAGCCCATTGTGGAATTAGCGAACAACGTCAAGGTAAAACTATATTTTCTAAAACACGCGAAATATCAGAAGTGATTACACCATTGAGAGGTAAAATTGTAGTTGCCGGCGGGATCAATGTTAACAATATTAATCAGTTGTCCGGAATTTCCAATATCGCTATAATTATCGTTGGAGGAGGTATTACAAAAACAAAAGACCCTCTCTCTGCAGTAAAAGATTTAAAAAACAATATTAATTCTATTTTTCATAATGTTTGATTATATTAACAATGCTCAAAAAATTACTGACAAAATAAAGGAAACAATAGCGAACATTCCCGAAGAAAAAACGAAAGCGACAATAAAAGAAATTATCAAAGCCAAAAGAATTTTTGTTTTTGGTGTTGGTCGTAGTGGATTAATTGGTCAGGCTTTTGCTATGCGCTTGGTTCATTTAGGGAAAAAAGTTTATTTTGTCGGCGAAGTAACCACGCCTGCAATCACTTCTTCTGATATTATCATTGTTATCAGCGGATCCGGTCAGACTAATTCCGTTCATAATGTAACCAAAGCAGCTAAAAACCAAGAAGCGAAAATTATAGCTATTACAGAACAGGAAAATTCTCCTATTGCCGTATTGTCAGATATTGTGGTTGAAGTTTCAACAAAACAGAGAAAAAGGAACAAAAACGATAATTATCTTGTACGTCAACTTGTATCAAAAACTCCGGAAATCACTCCAATGGGAACTCTCTTTGAACTATCGGTAATGATCTATTTTGACTCTATTATTCCTATTTTAATGTCCCAAACAGGAATATCTGAAAAACATATGAAAGACAAACATTCTAATTTAGAGTAAATATTACATCTTAAATTTTTAATCTGTGTTTTTTTGTAAAAGAAGATATAAAATAGAATATTAAATTTTCCTCCTTTTAGACAAGACTCCCTAATGTTATTTTAATGTCTTTACCATATATGTTCGGTCAAGTTCATATCCCAGAGTACGATAATATTCTCGCACTCCCACCCCTGATATAACCGCCATTTTTTTATATCCCGCCTCATGCGCGATCTTTTCCGCTTCTTCCATTAACCTCCTGCCAAAACCACGATGCTGGCTTTGCCCTCCCTCCTCGCTGATACGGACCATTTGCCCATAAGTATGAAGCTCTCTGATGATAGCTACATTTTTTAAAACTTCAAGATCGCCGAAAAAGTCACTCTTAGCTTTTTTATCCGGAAGTCGTAATCTGCAAAAAGCCGCGCACTTATTTTCTTTTTTGTCTTTGTGTTCAAAACTTAAAAATATCTCTTTGCCGGTTTGAGTTTCGTATTCAATGCGAGACAATAAATAATTTTCAAGTAAAACTTTTTCATTTCTAACTTCACGGCAACGAATACAATGGCATTGCCAACCGTTCTTTTTTTGATCTTGCTGAATGATCTGCCGTAAATTGGATATCTTGCTTCCAGCCATTATGTAAGTCGCCGGAATATCACGGATAACTCTGATAAGCCGGACATATAACGGAATTTCTTTTTTAATGCTGATCAAAATATTCGTTAGTTCTTCGTCGGTATATGCTTTAAAATCACCCTGTTTCCATATTTCATAAAGCTCGCTTTTTTCCAGAACAACACAAGGATATATCTTTATCATATCGGGATGAAAATCTTTTCCGGAAAAAAGTTTTTTAAACATTTCAACATCCATCTCCGGAGTGCTTTTGGGTAAATTCGGCATCATATGATACACAACCTTAAAACCGGCGTTCCTTAAAAGTTCTGTAACACGCGCCACTTCTTTTGTTGTGATACCCCGTTTATTATACTCAAGAACTTTATCGTCCAAATGCTGAACACCGATCTCAACTTTTGTAACCCCGTAGCAACGCAGGCGATTTAATTCTTCTTCGTTGATATAATCCGGCCGCGTTTCAATGGAAAGCCCGATAACCCGAGCGCTCGCGGTTTCATTTACT
>CAYPRS010000047.1:0-5493 GCA_964413235.1 uncultured Candidatus Saccharibacteria bacterium
ACAATTGATAACGCCGAAGATAAATATAAATAAACTTTTTTAGTTGTCAGAATTTTAGAAAAAAGTCAACAAAAAAGTATTACTCAACCAGCATTTGTCAAAAAACAGTTTCAACTTAGAGAAAAGACAAGAAGAAAGAAAGACTATTTTGGTTTAGGAGCTGGGATATTTCAGATTTTTCTTGTTGTAGTATATACGGATTGGGAAAAAAGTAGAGAATACATTGTAGGTGTAAAAAGCGAAGCGGATCTGTATAAAAGTTAATGATTGACTCTTTTTATGAGGCACGATAGTGTAAAAAGATACAAATTATGAAAAAAACAAATGAAGCAAAAACAATATTAGTTACCGGCGGTGCGGGTTTTATCGGCTCGCATCTTTGTGAGCGACTTTTTAAATTAGGACATCGGGTTATATCGCTTGATAACTATTTTACTGGTACAAAAGATAACCATGTGAAAGGTGTGGAATATCGTGAAGGGCATACAAAAGATATAGAAAAACATATATCTGAAAAACCCGATATTATTTATCATCTTGGCGAATATTCTAGAGTTGAACAAAGCTTTGAAGACATTAAAACTGTTTGGGATTTTAATAAAAACGGAACGTTTTCTGTTTTGGAATTTTGCAGAAAAACCGGAGCAAAAATCATATATGCAGGTTCATCCACAAAATTTGGTGATGGAGGGTTGGGCCGTAATCAAAGCCCATACGCGTGGACAAAAGCAAGCAATACAGAATTGGTGTGTAATTATGGAAATTGGTTCAATATCCCTTATGCTATTACGTATTTTTACAATGTGTATGGCCCTAGAGAAATAAAAGAAGGTAAATATGCAACATTAATTGCTTTGTTTAAAGAAAAAGTCAAAAAAGCCGAACCATTGACGATAGTTTCCCCAGGTGTTCAAAAACGTAATTTTACTCATGTGGAAGATATTATAGATGGACTTATTCTTGTCGGGGAGAATGGGTTTGGTGATGAGTTTGGTATTGGACATCCCGATGCTTATTCTATATTAGATATAGCAAAAATGTTTGGTGGTGATATTGTAATGTTACCAGAGAGAAAAGGCAACAGAATGACAGCGGAAGTGTGTACGGAAAAAACCGAAAAGTTAGGATGGAAACCCAAGCATGATGTCAGGGAATATATAAAGATTATCCGCAATAAGATTGAAAAAAAATAAATAAATTTTTTAGTAAAGAATATTGTAAACAAAAAATAATTATGAAAAACAAGAAAAAACCAAAAGCGGTAAGATCCTCTTCAAAACCAAAAAAAGCTTTTATTACAGGTATCACAGGTCAAGATGGAAGTTATCTTGCTGAATTTCTTTTGAAAAAAGGATATGAGGTGCATGGTCTTATCCGGCGCGCGAGTACGTTCAATACAGAGAGAATTGACCACTTATATCAAGATCCTCACATTAAAGGAGTTAATCTTTTTCTTCATTACGGCGATTTGACTGACGGAGGGAATCTTATGTCTCTCTTGAAAGATATTCAACCAGATGAAGTGTACAACCTAGGCGCGCAAAGTCATGTAAGGGTAAGTTTTGATGTTCCGGAATATACGGTAAATACTGACGCGGATGGGGCTCTTCGGATGTTAGAGGCAATTAGACATTCCGGTGTAAAAACAAAATTCTATCAAGCGTCCTCTTCTGAGATGTTTGGTGAAATTCAAGAAAATCCTCAAAAGGAAACAACGCCATTTCATCCTAGAAGTCCCTATGGGTGCGCAAAATTATTTTCGCATTGGATAACCATTAATTATCGTGAAAGTTACGACATGTTTACGTGTAGTGGGATACTTTTTAATCACGAAACGATAGCTGCATACATGCCGATGTTTTGTAAAGAAAAAGGTTCTTCTGTTTTTGATATTAAACCAATTCGAGAAATTGTCTCTTTTGACGAAACTCAAAAGCAATACCAATCAAAAGAGGTTTCTGATATTCAAGTATGGAGTAATCATGGTTGGACCAATGTTACATTCGCGTCTGCTTACCCGCACAATGTCAAGGATGACAACAAACACCCTAGATATATCAATGCACGAGCTGGAGCATATATGGCAACATCAAGTCACGTTGTGTTTATGAAAGACGGATCAGAAAAAGAAACTGGTAATATTAATGTTGGTGAGCATCTTTATCTGATTGATCTTCCAAAAAGGTTTGATGATGTTGCTCCGCAATTAATAAGTGAAGAAGAAGCAGAATTGCTGGGTATGATGGTTGGTGACGGTTCGGCAACTAAGAAAAAAAAGGGAATAGGTATTCATGCTAAATTCACAAATTCAGATCAGACAGTTAGAACACGTTTTGATTATTTATGGAAAAAGGTGGTTGGTGGTAATACCGTCTATTATCCAAGTCGTTCAGGGTATGTACCCGATAAAATTGTAGGTCAACTCAGATTGAATGGTGGTAATAATTGGTTAAGAAAAATAGATATATACAACAAAGATCGCACTAAACGGGTTCCAAAGATTATTCTTAATTCATCGAAGAATGTTAAATTGGCTTTTTTGCGAGGTTATAACGTTTGTGATGGACTAAAAGCAAATTTATGCACATATGAATTTAAGAATTTCAAAACAAATTCTCCGACCTTGGCTATGGGTTTATGGTATCTAATCGACGAGACAACAAAACAAGATATAAATTTAACCATTGAAACAAAAGATGATGGTCGGTTGATATATTCTTTGAATTTACTAACAGTGACTAATAATGTGGTTAAAGAAGAAATTGTCAAAGAGTTGGTCTATACAGGTGTTTCGCAGAGAGAGACTTCACGTATGTCTGGAATTTCTCGTACATTTATAAGAAAGATTCAGCAGGGTGGGGAGGCTTGTAAAATACATCCTTTAAAAAAAGAGTCGCCCGAAGTAAAAAAAATAATTGAGTTACCAAATTATGAGGGTTGGTTTTATGATTTGGAGACATCTTGTGGAGAGTTTCATGCTGGCATAGGTAGGTTGCGTGTTCATAATTCTCCACGCAGAGGTGAGACATTTGTTACAAGGAAGATCACCCGCGCGCTTGCACGAATTCAGTTAGGATTAGAGGAGAAACTATACCTTGGTAATTTGGAAGCAAAAAGAGATTGGGGTTTTGCCGGAGATTATGTTGATGCAATGTGGAGAATGTTACAACAAAAAAAACCGGCAGACTATGTTATTGCAACGGGAGAGACACACAGTGTTCGAGAATTTTTGATGGAAGCTTTTAAAGTTGCGGGTATTAAGGTAAAATCAAATGGCAAAAAAGGAGCGCAAGAAAAATTTATTGATACAAAGACCGGTAAAGTGGTTGTTGAAATAGATCCACGATATTATCGTCCGGCAGAAGTGGATATTCTCCTCGGCGATTCGTCAAAAGCTAAGAGGGAATTAAAATGGGAACCAAAGATAAAATTTAAAGAATTGGTAAAGATGATGTACAAAGAAGATCTGGAGAGGGAGAAGAATAAAGAAAAGATGTACAAACAATACTTTTAAGTAAGATGAACAAAAACATACCTATTAAACTCTATAAACAAATTCATGCTGTCATGCCTATCTTGTGTGTTGATGTGGTTATTCTTTATGAAGGAAAAGTGCTTTTGTGTAAAAGGATAAACGAACCGGCCAAAGGACAATATTGGGTTGTGGGAGGAAGAGTTTTTAAAGGAGAGACTTTTAAAGAAGCAGTGATTCGGAAGGTACGACAGGAAGTAGGGATTGAAGTAAAGATCATAAAACAGCTCGGCGTAGAAGAAACAATGTTTGATACAGGTCCTTTTGGAGGAAATACACATACAGTTAATGCTGTGTATTTGGCAGTCCCCAAAGGAAAGAGTAAACCAAAAAAAGAGTAAACCAAAACTTGATGATCAACATGAAGAGTTCAAATGGTTTTCTACCATAAAGAAAGATTTTCATCCATATATAAAAAAGTATATTAGATTAGCAAAAAAAACATATGAAAAAAAATTCTAAAATTTATATTGCCGGACATCGTGGACTTGTAGGTTCTTCCATTATGCGTCTTTTAGAAAAAAAGGGGTATACCAACATTGTAACCAGAACTTACAAAGAACTTGATCTGACTGATCAAAAAAAGGTAGAAACATTTTTTAAAAAAGAAAAACCGGAATATGTGTTTCTTGCCGCGGCGAAGGTGGGTGGTATTATGGCAAACAAAACATATCCGGCTGATTTTATATATATTAATCTACAAATTCAAAATAATGTTATTCATAGTGCTTATATAAACAAGGTTAAGAAATTATTATTTTTGGGTTCTTCTTGCATTTATCCCAAACTGTGCCCCCAGCCTATAAAAGAAGAATATTTATTAACTAGCTCGCTAGAGTCAAGTAATGAAGCGTATGCAATTGCTAAGATCGCGGGACTTAAGATGTGTGAGTTTTATAATAAACAATACGGTACTAATTTTATTTCTGTTATGCCAACCAATCTGTATGGTCCGAATGATAATTTTGATCTGGAAAATTCTCATGTTTTTCCCGCGATGATACGAAAATTTCACGAGGCAAAAATGAATAAGGCAAAAGAAGTTATAATGTGGGGAACAGGTAAGCCAAAACGGGAATTTCTTTTTGTGGACGATCTTGCCGACGCTTGTGTTTTTTTGATGAATAAATATAACGAGTCTGAATTTGTGAATATTGGCACTGGGATTGATGTTTCCATTAGACAACTTGCTGAAATGATGAAAAAAACGATTGGTTTTGAAGGAAAAATTGTGTGGGATAAGACAAAACCGGACGGTACGCCTCAAAAACTGCTTAATGTTACAAAACTCCATAATTTAGGCTGGAAACACAAAAGTGAATTTGATGAAGGAGTAAAAAATACATACCGGTGGTTTTTGGAAAATAAAGTGTAATTTTGTATGGCATATAAGGTTATAAAAAATTTTAATAACATATCTTTAGATGAAAATATCAAAGGTATTTTGATTGATTTTGATAATACCTTCTATCTTTATAACCCATGTCATAAAGCAGCACTTAAAGCTGTGTTTGAAGAAATAAAAAATGTTTTTGGGGGGGTGGAAGATATTTCTGAAGTGTACAACAAAGCAAAGGAATGTGTAAAAAATAGGATTAGTACGCAAGCGGCATCTCATTCACGTGTTCTTTATTTTCAAAATATGTTTGAAATTCTTGGCAAGGGGAGTCAGCCTGAAATAAGTGTAAAATTGGAAACAATCTATTGGGATATTTTTATGAAAGAAATGAAATTAGTCTCCGGACTTGTTGAGTTTCTTAAAAGTTGCCGGGAAAAAGGTATAAAAATAGTAGTGGTCTCTGATCTTACAACCAGTATCCAATTTAGGAAAATGATTGTTTTAAAAGTTGTACATCTGGTTGATTTTGTAGTAACTTCTGAAGAAGCAGGTGTTGAAAAGCCTGGTTCTGCAATATTTGCTTTAGCACTAAAAAAAGCCGGATTAAAGCCAGATAGTACTA
>CAYPRS010000048.1:0-5330 GCA_964413235.1 uncultured Candidatus Saccharibacteria bacterium
TCCCGTTGTCCCATCCCAAGAGGTTGCCACATG
The DNA here is from genome assembly GCA_964413235.1 of uncultured Candidatus Saccharibacteria bacterium. Classification (GTDB taxonomy): domain Bacteria; phylum Patescibacteriota; class Minisyncoccia; order Phycocordibacterales; family JAGLOS01; genus JAGLOS01. The sequence goes on from CAYPRS010000048.1 coordinate 34, forward strand.
ATACCATGTGCCAATTTGTGCATATACACCAGTATTACCTACCGCATATCCTACACCAGAACCAGCCCCAATAACAGAAAATATCCTACCTGTTCCACTTTCAAGCCCAATATAAAAAACAGAGGAACCTATACTTGTATTGTCATTTCTATGAAGTGGCGTTCTCCATCTAGCGGGAGTAAACGTAGATGCTTTAAACCAAGCACATATGGTCATAGAAGTATATTCTTCACTTCCCGCATTATTTAAATTCACATAATCATTCCCATCAAATTCCATAGCTCGTCCCATCACTCCATTTACGGGAGTAGCTCCATTGACCACACCATTATTTCCATATCCACTGGAATCATCTGCATTATCAAGATCAAACGTCCATTCACCCACCAGCTGGTCTCCAATGCCGTGTTTGATAATGGAGCTGAATTGTTTGCCTTTGGCTACTCTGGCTTTGTCTCTGGCATTGGTTAGATTAGCTAATATTACACTGGAGAGTAGTCCAATGATAGAGATGACTACTAGGAGTTCTATGAGAGTAAACCCTGTTAGAGGTTTACTCTCTAACAGGGTGAATCCTTTGTCTTGTTTGTTCACCCCGTTAGAAATTTTTTGTTCTTTCATGATTTACTTTTTTATTTTTATAACCCGATGAAATTCAGATTTCTAACGGGGTTCATAGAAATATTATACCTCACTAGTGTTCAAAGAGAGAATTGTTGTCCAGGTAGATGTGATTACTGAGAAGTTACTTATTCAGCTAATTTCCATTCTTCACTTTCAATAAGAGGTTGCGCTTTTTTATACTTCATAGATTTTGTTTCTTTTCCATTTGTAACTTCCACGACATCATTTCTTCCTATTTTTTTTTGTTTCGTTCCGGCGCCCCCTGTCGCTCCGGTATTTATCGTCTTTGTGATAGCACCGCTTATAATTGCCGCTTTTCTTTGCGCTTCGCGCGCGCGTTTTTCGTCTTCAGTAAGACCTCCGGCCCCAATATGTGGAACACGCTCAACAATATTATGATTAATTGAATCTTTAAGCTCATTAAAAAGTCGCAATCCTTCTCTTTTGTACTCTACCAAAGGATCACGCTGTCCGTAGGCGCGCAAGTTTACCGAAGAGCGCATATAATCCATTATTTCTAAATGCTCCATCCAGAGCATATCAATAGTTTGTAAAATAAGCCGCCTCATAATATTTAAAAATTCGTCTCCCAGCTCCTGCCTTTTTTGATCTATTTCTTCTCCCGCCTTTTTATCTATCTTACGCAATTCATCAATGAATTCTTCAACTTCTTCGTCTTTACCCAACAAAACCATGCGACGTTTTCCGTAAACATATTTACGCTGTTTATTCATCACATCATCATAAATAAGCACATGTTTCCTGGAATCAAAATGAAACCCTTCTATTTTTGTTTGCGCTTGTTCAAGGCTTCGTGTGATCAAACGATTTTCAATTGGCTGATCTTCCGGAATACCAAAGCGCCCCATCATCTTCTTTATATTATCCGAAGCAAAAACTCGCATTAGGTCATCTTCAAGCGAAACAAAAAATTGCGTCTCCCCCGGATCCCCTTGGCGACCGGCACGACCACGGAGCTGATTGTCAATTCGTCGCGCTTCATGTCTCTCTGTGCCAAGTACAAATAATCCGCCAGACTTTTTAACTTCCTCATAGTCTTTTTCAACCTTGGGAACACCGCCGAGCATAATATCAACACCACGACCCGCCATATTTGTCGCTATAGTAACTTTTCCTTTCTGTCCGGCTTGGGCGATTATTCCACCCTCGTTCTCGTGATTCTTTGCATTTAACATTTCGTGCGGTACACCCTCTTTTGTCAAATACGCGGAAAGCAATTCATTCTTTTCAATGGAAACAGTACCAATAAGCACCGGTTGTCCTTTTTCGTGCAGTTCTTTAACTTTGCGCGCGATCGCTTTAAATTTTCCTTGTTCAGTTTGAAAAATAAGATCGTTTCTGTCTATACGTTCAGCGGGTTTGTTGGTCGGGATAGTAACCACATTAAGTCCATAAACTTCATAAAATTCCTCGGAGGATGTTTTAGCCGTACCGGTCATACCCGAGAGTTTTTTGTACATTCTGAAATAATTTTGGTAAGTGATAGACGCAAACGTGCGAGATTCCTTCTGAATTTTTGCGCCTTCTTTCGCTTCAACAGCCTGATGCAAACCCTCACTCCATCTCCTGCCAGGCTGGAGACGTCCTGTAAATTCATCAACGATAATAACTTCACCGTCTTTGACAACGTACTGTTTGTCCCGTTCAAATAATGCTTTGGCTCGCACAGCAGTTTCCAAATGATGAACATATTTAATTCCCTTTTCTGTATATATATTTTCAACACCAAGAGCTTTCTCCGCCTTCGTAATACCTTCATCTGTCAGTTGAATCGCTTTAAGTTTCTCGTCTACAGTATAATCCTCGTCTTTTTTCAAAGTACGCGCGATAGCTGTAAATGTTTCATAAAGATTTTCAGCATCACTGGTTGGCGCAGAAATTATAAGAGGTGTTCGCGCTTCATCAATCAAAATTGAATCAATCTCGTCAACAATCACATAATGGTAACCTCGTTGAACAATACCTTTTTCCTCATAAGCAATATTGTCGCGTAAATAATCAAAACCAAACTCAACGTTTGTACCGTATGTAATGTCAGCATGATATGCTTCTCTTCTACTACACGGACGTAAAAATTCATAAACAACCTTGAACGATCCTTCCGTATCACGCTCTTCGTCAACTTCTTTATGTCCGGAATCATACATATATGAGGATTGATGATTGATCACCGCACTCGTCAATCCCAAAGCGGCATAGATCTGCCCCATCCAAACAACATCCCGACGAGAAAGATAATCATTGACCGTTACCACATGCACGCCTTTTCCTTCCAATGCATTAAGGTACACCGGCAAAGTCGCAACAAGTGTTTTACCTTCTCCTGTTTTCATTTCGGAAATATTTCCTTTGTGGAGCGCAATACCTCCTAAAAGCTGAACATCATAATGGCGTTGTCCTAAAACTCTCTTTGATGTTTCACGCACGGTCGCAAACGCTTCCGGTAAAATATCATCAAGTGTTTCTCCTTTAATAAGACGTTCTTTGAATTTAATTGTTTTTGATTTTAATTCTTCATCAGAAAGCGCTTGGATACCTTCTTCAAGATCATTTATCTTATTAATGATCGGCTTAAAAGAACGAATTATCTTGTCCGAGCCATCTCCGTCGAATGAAAATATTTTTTTAAAAAAAGACATAGTTGTTTTATGTTAGATTTGTCGCGTAATTTAAGGTTTATTATAATTTTTTCAGTTTAGCACAAAAACAAAAAATTCCCCAATACATTGGAGAATTTTTTGTTTTTATCCAAGAATACTAAATACTATTTTCTGCGAGTTGTTCTTTTCTTGGTTGTTCTTTTTTTAGCTGTTGTTTTGCGTTTAGCTGGTTTCTTCTTCGCAACCTTACGCTTTGGAGCAACTTTTCTTTTTGTTGTTCTTTTCTTAGCTGGTTTCTTCTTCGCAACCTTACGCTTTGGAGCAGCTTTTCTTTTTGTTGTTCTTTTTTTTGCTGTAGCCATAATAAAATAAAATTAGTTTTGTAATAATGATCGACCTTTTATTTTTTAAATTTTCATGCAGTACTTTCCCCCGACGACTTACAATAACAAACTATGCTGAGTAATTTCTATCTTTTAATTATCCTACAAACAAAAACAAACAACAATCTCTTTTTTAAAAAAATGTGGATAACTAAAAAACTTTTTGCAAAAAGTTTTTTAGAAATTATAAAATATAAATTATGTAAAATTTATTTTGCAAATTTTTAAAAACAAAAAGGTAACTAAACTTTTGCGATCGCAAAAGTTTAGTTACCTTTTTGTTTTTTGAATTTATAAAAATTAGAAACAAGAGCCTTGTTTAAAATCTCATTTTAGATATTGTACTTCTTGCTTAAGAACAATTCCTGTTTTCTTTTTGATATCTTCTATTATACGTTCAGATAAAGCGATAATTTCCCGCGCAGATCCCCCACCATAATTCACAATAAAAAGAGGTTGATTGGTCCAAGCGCCAACATTCCCTTCCCTAAAACCCTTCCACCCTCCAACATGATCCAACAACCATGCGGCTGGAATTTTGAACTTATCAGTGCCGTTTGGAAAATATTTTAGGTCCGGATAACTTTTGAGAAGTTCTTTTAATTTTTCCTTTGATACTGTCGGATTTTTAAAAAAAGATCCTGCTGTTCCTTTTTGACCACCGGAAAATTTTTTTGTACGAATAGCAATAATAATTTCTCTAAGTATGGGAAGTGTTACTTCTTTAATATTATGATTGGAAATGTATTCGGTAACATCACGATATTGTGTATTAAGTATCCCTTTTGTGTTTAGCATAAATGAAACTCTTACCACAATATATTTTTTACCTTTTTGCGTTTTGAAAAAACTTTCTCTATATCCAAAATGACATTCCTTGTTTGAAAACTTTTTTATCTTAAATGTATCTACATTGATCGCTTCAACCCATTCAATAACATCTTTTGCTTCAACTCCATAGGAGCCGGTATTTTGAACAGGAGTAGCCCCCACTGTTCCGGGAATAAAAGATAAATTTTCAAGTCCGTATAGTCCCCTCTTTACAGTCTCTTCAATTAAAAGATCTAATCTTTCGCCGGCACCAACTATCACTCGTTTCTTTTCACCACAGTCTTCATACTTTGTACCGACAATTCCTATTTTTATGACCACCCCATCATACCCTTCGTCCAGCACGATCACATTTGAACCTTTACCTAAAATAAAAAAAGGGAGCTTATTATCTTTTGCAAAAGATAATGCTTCACACAATTCTTCAATTGTTGAAACATCGAAAAAATAACGAGCGGATCCACCAACCCGCATGGTCGTAAATAACGCTAGAGGTACGTTTTCTTTTGGTTTCATATTATATTTTGAATTACGAAACAGAATACATCCAATAATGACCGACGGGGGCGAGCTCCAAACAAATGTCTTATGTGAGTGCAGCCGTCGGTCATTATTGTACACATTCTTTTCTAACAAGAATATTACACTTAATTCACTATAAACGCAAAACCCCCCGATGGGGGGTCTTACGTAGACATTCATTAGTTTGAGCTCATGCTCTCACTTAACTATAATAACAAATTTAAGAAAAAAGTCAAAAACTATATCTTTCCATCATTGATCTCGCCAATGTAGTAGTCGGCATTTCCCTTCAATTTCGGAAACATCACACCTATCT
>CAYPRS010000049.1:0-5286 GCA_964413235.1 uncultured Candidatus Saccharibacteria bacterium
AAGATTTATACAACTTTCTAATATAATATAAAATATTACTAATCATTCCATTTATTATAAATTTATTTAACGAGGACTTTTAATTATTAAGTCAAAAAATACCTTTAACACTTTCACTATACTATTCTTACTCATAAATGACCAGTTCGCTTAAAAAAGTTGTAAAATAGAAGCTTTTTAGTATTTTTTCCTGAAATGTCCTTATTTTAAACCATATTTCAATTGTGTATAAGTCTTGACTTATGCACAATGTTGCTATATTATATAAATGTGTCCATGAACCGCAAGGTTTGTTCGGCTAAGGAATTCCATATGCCGAAAGTGGATACTACAAAACAGTCGTCATTTAGACGACTTTTTTGTTTTCTTATCTTTTTTCTTCCAAACACTATAAAATGTTATATTTCCCGTACCAATCCTTCTTAAAATAACCGTAACTGTAGTATGTTACTTTCCTACGATTTCTTTTAATTCCCAGTATTCAACATATTTATCCAACGAGGCTGAATATGTTGATTGTGTGTATAAAGATACTTTTTTTGCATTTTCAATTACCGGTTTGATAAGCGGTATTAGTCCAATCCGATACATTTGTTCTTTTCTGGTTCTGGCATGACCCAAACCATCATATTTAAGATGATGAAAACCTTTTGAGTTGAAAGATATATATTCTTTCAATACAGGACAGCAACATTTTTTAATGCTTTTATAGTGAGCTTTTCCTTTCTTAAATAACTTTTCACGGTTTATACTCATTGTAAAATTATCGCACCATAGAGCTTGTAAATCAAGAACTTGCATCATCTCCTCACCTTCTATCGACGCACAACTTCTATAATCCCTTTTGTGATTTGTTCTTTTAATTCCGGGGAACTTTTTGATGATAAATTGTTTAAAAACTTTGTTTTTTCAGCGTTATCAAGTAAGTAAGGTTGGCTTCTGTTGCTTCCTGTTGGAAATAAATAAACATTTCCTTTCTCTGGAGAAAGTTCCAAACCAACAGCCAGACCTCGCTGAGTTTCCGAAGAAAAATATTGATCAAAGATAAAATTACCGAGAGAATAAAAAATCAATTTATTATTGTATTGCTCAATTTCTTGAATGACATGCGGATGAGACCCGATGATGAGATCAACTCCCGAATCTATCATCAAATGCGCCAGTTCTTTTTGCTGCCAATTGCCGGACTCTTTATACTCATTTCCCCAATGAATATACACGATGATAAATTTATTCGCGTTTTCTTTTTTAACAGTCTGTATTAAATTCTCAATCTCTTCATTTGAGCAAGGGTTAGGTGTGATCAAATTTATACCGACAAAAACCGCTTCGTCTGTTGTGTATATATTATTTTCTTCACAAGTTTTTGGGTCGCCAAAATGGTCTATATTTACTCCACTCAGAAATTCTTTTGTTTGCTCCAGTCCAAGCTCTCCCCTATCCGAAGTATGATTATTAGCAAGTGAAACCAAATTTATTCCGGAAAATTGCAGAGAATTTAAAGCAACGGAGCCAAAATTAAATCTCATAGAAAAATCGGGTGTTTCCTCCGGATATTTAACAATAGGACCTTCCAAATTACCCACCACCAGATCAACCCCCTTTAAAAAGCTCCTTGTCTTTTCAAAAGGATACCGGTAATTATTTTTCTCCATAAGTCTTTTGACCGCTCGATCCAGCATAATGTCCCCCACAAAAAGAATAGTCCGAGAAGACGAAGCAACTTTTGTTTCTGTTTGAGGTTCTGTTTGATCTGTTTGCTTGGAAAAAAGAACGCTAAAATAGGAGGTTGTACTATCCAAAACAGCTCCTTTGTTAAAATCTTGCGAATTTTTGTGGTCAATCGGAACGGGGTTGTTCGCGTCTCTTAATTCCGCAAAATATCTCGCCATAAACAAACACTGTGGACAATCAACCTCAATGTTTGAAAAATTCTCTTTTTCAAAATCAGTCAAAACTCGTATGGACTTAATGTCATGAAAATCAGCTACTTCTTTTGGAAAATAATGCGAAAAGTCAACACTCGCCAAAAAAAAAGCGTTTGAAGATAAAATTTGATGCAACTCCTCCGCCTTTTTCTCGGCTTGATCCAGCGAGAGATTGGCGGGAATTAATAATGGAACAATTTTGGAATCTGGAAAATAATCCTTAATAAAAGGAAGCGTGTTCATTATTCCGTGATCTTTTTTTATTGAATAGTCGCTAAAGGCAAAATTTGAAATGTCTTTTAGTAGATCGGTATCAATAGACAAACCTCCCAGAGAAGTCCTCTCCGCGTTGACCGAGATAAACTTATTGCCATGAACAGCCGCGGCGTTAAAATGATCCGGACTTAATATAATGATCTCTTTAGGAGAATTTTTTTTGGAAAGCTCTTGAAAAAAGCCATCAATGACCGTTTCCGCCACCAGATGATGAGGAATAACTCCACTAACATACGAGTTGTTCGTGTCATCCGGCAGTATTGTTAATATTTTATCTATATGATTTTCCTCATTACTATCGCTCTGAATCTGATCTAAAAAATTGACAGAAAAAAAGACAAGGAAAATTGCCAAGCAACAAAGGAGTAAAAGTTTTTGGGAAAACAGTTTTTTCATTATTACTTTGAGAAATATCAAACCAATTCAGTCGCAGAAAATATCCGCCGCTTAAAATTAATTTGAAAAACTTTTAGTCCACTCCGGATCTGCCGGTGGATTGTTTTTTAACATTTCTCTCCATTTTTCATCAGTTAATCTGTCGCCCATCGGATGCTTGAATTCATAATAACTGAAAACCGGACCAACTCCGATCACAATATGACCTTCCGGCATTTTATACGCGACAGCCATCGGCTTTATATAACCAACTCCCTCTTCCAACACCTGATGAGTGTTGCCGTCGGTATGCACATCCGCGATAAGAGTGTTTTTGAACATATCCGGATCAATCTCACTTTCATAGCCACCCAATAAATGGCTGCTCACTCCCGCAAGAGATGCGCCAAAATATTTTATAAACCAATAGTCATCTTCCGTTAATTCTTCATTGTTAAGTTCAGCTTTGGAAATGTCAATCAATCTTGAAAGAATTTCTTCAAACTCTTCCAGTGAATCTCCCACGCTGATCCTTTCCAATTCATCTTTTTCTAACAATCCCTCCAGACCAACTTTCGTCATTGTGGTTAAGTCCAATAACTTTGCGTAAAAGATCGGAACCGGCTCAACATATCCTTCTATTTTCGGCTCATCGCCACCACCTCCCATTTCCGCCATCGTATAGCTTTGTTTCGCATACAATATCGTGTCATGTCGCAGTTCCGACCATGAAGCCAGCGCCGTTGACAATTCTTTGTCCTGCCAAGAGTCCGTCTGCATAAATGTCGGATAACCGCTTTCAAAAGGAGTGATCAGCGACTTTAGAACATACAGCCAGTTCCAATAAATATTTTTATGCCATTCACTCTCTGGCAACACGTCAATTTCTTTTTTTAGTTCGTTGAATTGTTCTTGATAATCGGAATAGTCGGCATCGCCTGCATCTTTAATGATCTGCGCCGCTCTTTCCGACCCAAACAAAGCCATAATATCAAGCCCTCTTGGAAAACCGCGAACTTCTCTTTTCATGGGTGTAATAACGTGTGTGAACGGCTTGTCGCCCTCCCCGCCCGTGTATTCTCCGGAGAAAGGAGAAACTATTTTTGAAAATAGATACGAATCAACAACAAATCTTTGTCCCATCATTCTAAAGCCCGCCGTATTGGACAAAAGTTTTTCAGATTGCTGCTTTAATTCATTTATCTGCTCTTCCGTCAAAGGAGGTTCCGGTATTACTATCATTTGCGCATTTCCAAGCCCGCTATAAATTTTAGGTCCGGAAAATTCTCGGATCTTTTCTTTTAATTCGGGTAATTTATCTGTGAGTAAATTCAAGTCAACATTATCTCCGAAAACATCTTCAAGCGCGGAACTATATTCAACCGGTCCAAGATCATCCGAAAATCCGACAAAGTACGAAGTGATCGCGTACATTTTATTCCATTTTTTTTGTATTTCATCATCCGAAGCAAATTTTTTCGCTAAGATAAAAGCTTGAAGAGTTTGAATATCCGCGTCCTTTTCAGAGATAAAACCATCTGAATCTCCTATAGAACACTTCCCTTCCGGCAAACTTGGAGACCCTTTGATAAGGTTTGTCATCCTGCCATACCACGTTAACCCCAGAAAATAATTTTTTAATTTCTCGGACTTTGTATAATGTCCGCGCGGAACATATTGGGAATAATCTTCTTCATAAAGAAAAGTAGGAGAACACGACCACCCATCATGATCTTCAATAAGAGCCAACTCTTCATCTACTAATTCTTTGGCAAAAGCCGGAACTTCAAATAAATATTCACTTGCTTCTGTTTGTCCAAAATAATCAAATGTTCCTTTTTGTTTTGCTTCTTCATAAATCCCTTGACAAGAATCAGGATGTGCGTAGCAATTGACAAGCTCTTCCACATTGTCGTCAGATACAATTTGGTCCGGTTTTGGTTTTAGCAATTCAAGGGCGACACTCAAATAAACAACATTTCTTTTTGCCGCTTCTTTTAATGTCGGGTTGTCAGCATTTTTATATATATCAAGCGAATCTTCATAAAACTTTTTGGTCATCTGCCAACTATCTTTATAAAAAATGTCTTTCTCCATTCTCATCAAAGCCGTGTCAAAAAAGACATGGTAATAATGAAGCAGGCTGTCTGTTGTTACAAAAACAGGCAAGTCCTGTTTTTGTAATTTATTATAAAAACTTTCAAAATCATCTTTTGCAAAAACTGAACCTCCGTTTGTGTTAAGAACTACAAAACCGTTTTTGGATAATAAATCTCTCGCAGTATTGCCTAAGGCTATTTTTCCGTTAAATTGCTTCCAGTTTGCAATATCTTTTGAAGTATCCAGTGGCAGAGAATAAGGAGACGCTTGCGGTTTAATATCCGAAACATCTGTGATAGAACTACCAGACTGCACTAATCTTTTTGATAAAGTTTCCGATAAGACAACATTATCGTCAGTGTCGTTTCCATCCACAATATTGTTTTGGTCTTGATCATCAACTTTTGAATCATTGGTATATATAAAATAAATACCACCTACTACGATAATAAAAAATGCGATAACAGCAAGCAAAACAACAAACATCATATTTGTTTTTTTGGTGTCATTTGTATTGATGCCTGTATTAATAACTTCTTTTTGATCTTGTTCAAAATTCATATTTTTGATTTTTGTTTTGTTTATATTAAAAAAGTTATATTAAAAA
>CAYPRS010000050.1:0-5228 GCA_964413235.1 uncultured Candidatus Saccharibacteria bacterium
TTGTGTTTTCTTTATATAATCTATGATAAAAATTCAAGAGCTTTCAAAAAAATTTAACGGTGTTTATGCCGTCAAAGATCTCTCTTTTGAAATTGAGAAAGGAAAAGTGGTTGGTCTGCTTGGTCCAAACGGAGCGGGAAAAACAACCACTATGCGTTTGATGACAGGATATCTTTCTCCCGATGAAGGAGATATCATTATTGACGATGTTTCCGTGGTAACACATCCTCAGGAAGCGCAAAAAGATATCGGATATATGCCGGAGACAAATCCTTTGTATGAAGACATGCTTGTATCGGAGTTCCTCGGGTTCTCAGCTGATATGAAAGGAATTCCCAAAAGCAAACAGCGTGACGCGTATGATTTTGTTGTTGATGCGGTTCATCTGGGTGAAGTATTTTATCATCCGATCAAGGAACTTTCCAAAGGGTACAAACAAAGAACCGGACTGGCGATGGCATTGTTGAACAGACCCAAAACTCTTATTTTAGATGAACCGACAGAAGGACTTGATCCGAACCAGCGTACGGATATTCGCGCTCTTATCAGAGACCTTGCGAAGGAGAGGACTGTTATTATGAGTACTCATGTTATGCAGGAAGCTCAGGCGATCTGCGAGCACCTTTTTATCATTTCCAAAGGGGAGCTTGTGGCGGATGGAACTACCAAAGAACTTTCCCGTGCAAAGGATAAAAAACAGGTGTTTGATGTAGAAATTGAGGGGTCGGAAATTGAACAATATCTCAAAAAGATAGAGGGAGTAGAATTTGTTGAAGTATCAAAAAAGGACAAAAAACGCCTATCGGTTTTCATTACTGTTAGTGTGGATGTAGTATTTCAGCCGGAATTATCAAAGGTAGCAGGAGCTCAAGGTTGGACAATATGGAAATGCGCGGAAAAGGAAGAGAAACTGGAAGATGTATTTTATAAGCTAACGAATGAATAACAATTTTATGAATACAAAAAATATATACGCGGTTTTCAAAAAAGAGCTTAGGGGATATATCAATAATCCGACAACATATATCATTGCCGGAGTATTTCTTGCGTTATGGGAATTTCTATTCTTTCAGAACGTCTTTCTTATCGGGGAGACATCTTTGCAGGGTCTCTTTAATATTCTTCCTTGGTTCTTTTTGCTTCTTGTCCCCGCGATAACCATGGGAAGTATAGCGGAGGAAACCAACAAAGGAACTCTTGAAATACTGCTTACTCATTCGCTTCGCGACAAAGAGCTTATTCTTGGCAAATATCTATCAGCATTGGCGTTTTTAGCAACACTTCTTTTGGCCAGTTTGCCGATCGCGATCTCTCTTGGTTCATTTGGACATCTTGATGTCGGGGTCTATGTCGGGCAATACATTGCTTCTGTTTTTCTCGCGAGCACTCTCGTAGGTCTTGGAGTGGGAGTTTCTACCTTTTTCAAAAATCAAGTGCCTTCTCTTATGGTCAGTGTCGTCGGCGCGTTTTTGCTTATTATTATCGGGTTTGATCTTGTCACAATGAGTTTGCCGGGGTGGCTTGGTACTCTTTTCTCACGGCTTTCTGTTCTTCCTCATTTTAGTTCGCTGGCGCGAGGAGTTCTTGACCTGCGAGACATATGGTATTTTGTTCTTTTGACTGCTTTATTCCTGCAAATAGGACACATGCGTCTTGTTGCTCGCCGTACGAGCAAAAGCTCCGGAAAGGTAATGCACGAAAGAGCTATTGCGATAGGGCTTGCCGTTGTTTTGCTTTTTACTTCCGGTTTTGGCTTTTTTCCGAATATACGCATTGATCTTACCGAAGGTAATATCTACACGCTTACAAAAGCAACCAAAAAAATTCTCGCTGATCTTCCGGAAGATGTGGAAATTATTCTTTATGAATCACCAAATCTGCCTGCTCAATATCAGCCTATTTCTCGCACGGTAAAAGATGTACTCCGCGATTACAATACATACGGCGGTTCTCGTCTTTCTGTTTTATACAAAGACCCCGATACTGATCAAAACATCGCGCAAGAAGCGCAAGACGCGGGTGTCTTTCCGGTACAGTTTAATACGGTTGGTAATGGAGAATTCCAAGTTCGGCAAGCATACTTTGGTTTGGTGGTAAAAGCGGGAGATAAAACCAAGTCCATACCGCTTATCCAAAAAACATCCGACCTTGAATATCAGCTTACGAGTTTCGTCAATGAATTGACTCGGGTATCAAAGAAAAAGATCGCTTTCCTTGATGTACCCGGAGCAAAAACGCAGAATTCAGGATATTCACAACTTTCTCAAGAATTAAGAAAGCAGTTTGATATAGAAAATGTTTCGCTGAGCGAAGCGACCTCAACAATTCCGGATGATGTTGACGCTCTTGTGGTGACAGGTTCTTCCGGTATGTTTGATACCTCTGTCGCCGAAGCATTAAAAGATTATATTTCAAAAGGGAAGAATGTTCTGTTTATGATTGATACGATCTCTGTTAATCCGCAATACTTATTTGTTACTGAAAACGCAACAAGCACCGAAGACTTATTAAGTGAGTATGGCGTTACTGTCAATCAGGATCTTGTATATGATTTACGTTCAAACCAGACCGTACAAGTGGGAGGTGGTAGGGTAACTTATTTTATGCCTTATCCGGCGTTTGTTCAAGCGGGTGTGGCAGAAGGCGTGCTCGCGGGTTCCAGTATAATAAATGTTACCGTTCCATGGGGAAGCTCAATCAGTGTTGATGATTCTGTTTTGAGCTCTCAAGGATTTAAGAGCACACCTCTTGTATTTACGACGAAATATGGGGGTGCGGAGAAAGAAACATTTATGATAGATCCGCAAAAAAGTTTTCCAGAGACAAATCTCGGACAAAAAGTATTAGGTGTTCTCCTAAAGTCCGCTCAAGATAAAGGAGATAACGATAAAAACAATTCCCGAATAGTGGTGATGGGTGATTCCGATCTCTTTTCCGATAGTTTTTTACAGGGAAGCGCGGGCAATATTGCGTTTGGTATGGAAATACTTTCATACTTGGCGCAAGAAGATTCTCTTGCTGGAATAAAGATAAAACAAGAAACATCTCATCCTCTCGTCTTCCAGAATGCCAACCAGATCGCATGGGTGAAATATGGGAACATGCTGGGCATTCTTCTCCTTTTGTCATTGTCAGGAGCTGTCATCATCGGCAAACGAAGAAAACTGCGAAAGCTGACTTATAAAGAAGGAAAGAACAGGTAGGATTTTATAAATATAAAAATAAAAAACACCGCATAGGAAATATACGGTGTTTTTTATATAGACATGATTCTATTTTATTAGCGATGTAGAGCGAGTGTCCACCCAGGGTGTACCGAACCAAGGTGAGAAGCGAATACTTAGAGTTTTGCAAGACTTATTGAGAATTTTTGTGAGTGAAACGAAACAAAAAGTCTCAATAAGTGGACAGAACCTGTAAGGTTTGCTCTGGGGTTTAATACCCGTTATTTTAAAATTGAACGTTTTTTTATTCCACGACAGTCTTAATAATTTTTTGATTTGCTAATGTCCTTTTCATATCTTTACCTTTATCCACCCAAAACCATATCATTGCAGCGTGCTTTTACGTTAAATTTTATGGCGACAGTGTCACTTTAGCTTTAGCGGTGGAGCAAAGCAAAGATAGTAGACAGGCTCTAAAGTTAATTATTTATTCTGTAATACCTCGCACATTACAAACGAAGTGTGGTAATATTATTTAATAAACACGTAGTGTATATTTCTATGTTTTAATACGTCAATGGATTCATTTTCAAAAGACAATAAAAAGATGTACGCTCAAGACGGAGTTAATATAAATGAAGAGTCCAACTTCAGTAGCTATGCGGGCACAATTTGCAAAGCAAGCTATACAAATTCTCCTTTTGTAGATGTTATAGATCTATCCAAAGGTCAATTTCGAGGTGCCAGACCTTTTGTCTTTAAAAATTTACCGAAAGGAATTATGGTTGAAGCATCGTCGGACGGTATCGGTACCAAAGGGGTACTTATTGATGCGGCAAAGACATATAAGAATGCGGCATATGATCTTATTGCAATGACTGCAAGTGATATAACCAGATATGGAGGATTACCGCTTGTATTTATAAATATACTTGATGTTGCATCAGTCGGTGAAAAGGGGAGCGTTGTAAATAAGGCTTTTATTGACTTGTTAGACGGACTCGGATGTGCCGCAGCCGAATCAAATGTGGTTATCTTGAAAGGTGAAACAGCCCAGATGAGTGCGTGTATCGGTTCTGAAATTGTTAACTCGTCAACCAGATTTAATTGGGGAGGAACGATGATCGGAGTATATCATCAAGACCACATGATCACCGGAGACACTATACAAGAAGGACAGGTAATTATTGCACTAAAAGAAAACGGTTTTCGGTGTAACGGTATAAGCTCGGTTCGGAAAGCACTTTCAATACAATTTGGTAATGAATGGTGGAATAATCCCGATGCGACAGAGAGCATAACGAAAGCTGCTATGCCTTCGGTACTTTATGATTCGTATGTTACCAGTCTTCACGGTTGGACTGAAAAAGGTTTTCATCCGGAAGTTGTGATTCACGGCGTTGTCCATCTTTCAGGGGGAGCAATACACGAAAAATTAGCTAAAGACATACTATTTTCCAGAGGACTTTCTGCACGGCTTGATAATTTATGGATGCCTCCTCAAATAATGAAGGAATGCGCAAAGTGGCGTGGTTTGTCCGACGAAGAATTTTATGAAGCGTGGAATGGAGGACAAGGAATGCTTCTTATTGTTGATAAGAAAGATGCTGATTACTGCATTAAACGTGCTTCAGATTTTTCAATTCAGGCGCAAGTGGCAGGTATGATAACGAAAGAGAAAATACCACAGGTTGTTATTGTATCAAAACTAACAAAAGGTGTTGAAGTTGTATATAAATAAAGCCAAAGGATGAATAAGACTAAATCTCACTCAACTTAACATATTTTTAATTTAAGCTACCTTTTTATTCTCAGTTTTATCTACCAGAAAAATCATATCATTGCATCGTGCTTTTGTATCAAGTTTTATGGCGACAGTTTCGCCTTGAGACGCTTTTTTTATTTGTTTATGCTCTATTTCCATTGATCTGACTGTTGTTCGGTGGTTTCCCGTTGCCGGTCCTTGGATCAAAATTTCATCACCAACCTGAAGTGTCTTGTCAGTGCTTATTTTAAGTTCAGCAACTTTTATTTTGTCATAAAAATGAGTAAGCTTTCCGAGGA
>CAYPRS010000051.1:0-5178 GCA_964413235.1 uncultured Candidatus Saccharibacteria bacterium
TTAAAGTTGAATAAAATTTCAAGATAAAATTTTTAAAAATTATAGTATATACTATAATAGTATATATACATGAATGAATCTGTTTTTAGATATCTGAATAATTTTGTCGGTCAAAACGAGTTTTTTGATAATGTCATTTGGTTTTGTGCCGATATTTTAGTCTTTGCTGTGTTTGTTGCTTTGGCGTATTTTGTTATAGCAGCTCGTGGAAAGAGACAAATTGCTATAAAAAACAGTGTCATTATTCTTTTCTCGGCGCTTTTGGCATGGGCGTGCGCGGATGTAATCAAAGATATTTTTTCAAGCCCCAGACCGTTTCTCGTTCTTGACTCAGTAAACTTATTGTTTAAACATGGTGGTTACGACTCATTTCCTTCGGGGCATACAACATTTTTTGTCGCTTCCGCCGTAATGTTTATATTTTATATTCGTCGCCTTGGTCTTTTTTTACTTATATTAGCGCTTGTTACAGGAACGGCGAGAATAGCGGCGGGAATCCATTGGCCGATAGATATTGTCGGAGGTTTTTTGTTGGGTGGCGGCTTCGCCCTATTAGTGCAATATTCGTATTTAAAATATCAAGAGCGTTACGGAAAACCCGAACATCGTATTTTTGATACGGAAAATGAGAATAAGAGACTATAAATTTTATTTGCAAAATACTTTAAAAAGAATATAATTATTGTCGTGTTATTTTGAGCTACGAAACAGACTTCGTTACCTGTCTACCGGCAGGCAGGCAGGGATAAAATTTTTCTTTTTTAAAGTTTTTTTAAAGCTTGTAGTAGAAATTTGTTTCGTAACTCAAAGATATTATTATGTTTAAAATTCGTTTCTTAGCAGTATTGTTGATAGTTGTCGGTATATTTATCGGCCATTTTGATTATACAAAGAATATTAGCTCGGTTGATGAGGAACCACAGCTCTTTAAGCTTGGTCTTGATCTCTCTGGAGGAATTTATCTTGAGTATTCTGTTGATGTGTCGTCTATACCGCAAGCGGAAGTAAAAGATGCCATGGCTGCGTTGCGTGATTTGATAGAACGCAGAGTAAATATGTTTGGTGTATCAGAACCGATCGTGCAGACAAAACAGCCCGGACTTTTTGGTTTGGGAGACGGAACCAAAGAGCAGCGTCTTATTGTGGAACTTCCCGGTGTTGACGATGTAAAAAAGGCGCAGGAAGCAATCGGGATGATACCTGTTCTTGAATTCAGAGAGAACAGACCCGCCGAAGAATTAGAAGCGATCCTTGCGGCAAAAGAGGAATTAAGGCAAGCAGTTGAAGAGAAGCGTGAGGATTTTGAACCAAACCCGCTTGCTTTTGAGGATATTCATGTAATTGGTGATTTGACCGGTAGATTTCTTGATCGGGCTTCTCTTCAATTTGATACTTCCGGCGCAATACCCGGCGGAGAGCCAATCGTTCTGTTGAATTTTAATAAAGAAGGAGCGAAGATGTTTGCTGAACTTACAAAAAAAAATGCCGGCGGAAGCATTCCGATATATGTTGATGGCGAAATGATCTCAAACCCGAGTGTTGGTATGCAATACGCGAAGACAGGAATTACGGGAGGAACGGCGCAAATTTCCGGCGGATTTACCGTTAAGGAGGCAAAAGATCTGGCTTGGCGTCTTAATTCCGGAGCCTTGCCGGTGGACAAACTTGAATTGTTGGAATCAAGAGACATTGGCGCGACACTTGGCGAAAAAGCTCTTGAGGACGGTGTCCAAGCGGGAATTTGGGGACTTGCTCTGGTGGCATTGTTCTTGATCTTTTGGTATCGGCTTCCCGGATTGATCGCTGTTGCAGCTTTGAGTCTTTATATAGTAATTATGCTGGGTCTATTTAAAGTTATCCCCGTGGCGCTCACGGCTGCCGGTATCGCGGGGATCATTCTTTCTATTGGAATGGCGGTTGACGCGAACGTTCTTATCTTTGAAAGAATGAAAGAAGAGTTGCAGGCGGGCAGAACTATTGAAGATGCTATTCATGAAGGTTTCTCGCGAGCATGGCCTTCAATTCGGGATGGAAATTTATCCAGTCTCATCAGTGCCATAATTCTATTTTGGTTTGGAACAAGTTTGGTGGAAGGATTTGCCCTTACTTTTGGACTGGGAATTATAATCAGTATGTTTTCCGCCATTACGATCAGTCGAACCTTTTTGTTGGCAATTTCTCCGGCAGACAGTAAAGGTTTTATTAGAAAATTATTTAACAGTGGTCTAAACTAGTATGTTTATAATAAAACACAGAAAAAAATTTTTCGCTCTCTCAGGATTTCTGGTCTTTGCTTCATTGATTATAATTTTTACCCAAGGTCTTAATATTGGTATTGATTTTACCGGAGGTTCCGCATTTGAAATAAGATATTCGGAAGATCGTCCGGATGTTTCTGCTGTCAGACAAACTCTTGAAGAAAACGGAATTGAAGTAGCAAGCATTAGACCGTTTGGTAAGAGTGGTTTCATGTTTCAACTTAAAAGTACCGATAGTGTTGTGCACGATGAGATTCTTGAAGCACTGACCGCGTCTAATTCTAATCCTGAGGCAACATTGGAAATGCTTGACCCACATATAATCGGACCGTCTATCGGGGCGGAACTGCGTTCCAAAGCGTGGATTGCGATGACAACCGTTTCTTTGGCGATCATTATATTTATTGCTTATGCCTTTCGCCATGCTTCAGAAAAAGTTTCTTCATGGAAATATGGAACGATTGCGATCGTTGCTCTGGCTCATGACATTATTATTCCAACCGGACTGGTTGCTCTTTTAGGAATAGAAGTAAATTCGCTTTTTGTGATTGCGCTTCTGGCAATCTTGGGACTTTCGGTTAATGATACCATTGTGGTGTTTGATCGTGTTCGGGAGAATATAAAACTTAAAATCTCACGCGATTTTAGTGAAATCGTTGGTAAGAGTTTAGAACAAACTTTTGTAAGGTCTATCAATACATCTCTTACAACTATTTTTGTAGTGGCTACTCTTTACATTCTTGGTCCGGAATCAACAAAAGATTTCGCTCTTGTTTTAGCTACAGGTCTTGCTGTTGGTACTTATTCTTCCATTTTCCTCGCCAGCCCGCTTTTGGTTGAAGCAGAGAAGAGAGAACGGGAGCAGAAAGATAAGAAATAATTTACATTTATATTTAAATCTTTTAAAACAAAAAAGCCTGCCTTTGCGGGCTTTTTTACTTATTCCAAGATTCCGAGAGCTTAGCTTTCGGAAAGCTCTCGGAACTATTTTTATTTTTTTCTGTAACTGTTATACTTAAACAATGATTTCACAAGAACTAACTACGTATATTAAATCTACTCTTGAGCAAGGGCAGACACGCGAGGCTGTTAAAACAGCTCTTCTTTCTGCAGGGTGGACGGAAGCTGATATTGAAGAAGGTTTTAGATCCATTGAAAATGAAGAAATTCAGTCTCCGCCTGTGTCTACTCAATCAAATGTTGAAGAAACCAAAGTCAAAGCTCCTTTATTAGTAACAATAATTTCCTACCTAGGACTTTTTAGCGCAATCTTTTTTATTGGTTATGGAATTCTTGGTTTTATTACAAACCAATTTTTATTAGCAACAGCATTAGTCGCTCTTGGTATTTTTCTTTATTTTGTGGCTAGTGGTCTTAAAAAACTAGAAAAAACAGCATTACTTTTATATGGATTATGTTTTCTGTCTCAAATATTAAGTGTTTCATTGAAACTTATGAAGTCATTTGATGTCGCTAATTTAGTTGGAGGTATTATTTCTTTGTCTATTGGAGTCTATTTTTTAAGTATCCGTAATAAATTTTCGGGCTCTTATTTTGGTAGAAAATTTATTTTTGGGCTGGCAGCTTTTATTGCTGCGGTTCTTCTTTTTATTATGTATGCTTCAAGTCTAAAATAATTAGAAAGTTTTTAAGGTAAAAATTACTCTATAAATAATATAGTAAAGTAGTTTTTGATATAATAGGTTGAATGAAGAAACCCTCAATCAAAGAAGCTTTTGATCAAATTCAAAAATTCTATAAATCTATAATTGTGATAATTATATACGCTGGATCGTTTGGTTATGCGTTCAAGGTTTTTGTATTTTCTTCCAAGGAAGTATCTCTTTTCCCATTTTTAGTATTTTTTGGCTTTACTGGGGTTGTATTAAATTATTTACTCTATTGTATATTTTCAAAAGGATATCATTTATGGGGGTATAAAAGTGTTAAAGATAGTCCTATTGAAATAAAACTAATATTAGCACCTTTTTTGCCACCTGTATCAACTTTTTTTATGTCATCAGCTTTATGTGTGTATGGGGCTAGTTTTTTTTCTGAATATTTTCAAGAAATATGGAGTGCTAATCCTATTTTATTACCTGAAACACTGGAAGGTTTTTTAGGTAGTCTTTTGTTCATGTTTATTATTTTTGTAATTAGTTTTACTTCAATGTTTACTCTTTCTTATTTGTTCGCAACATGGTTCAAATCTGTGTCGTCGGGAATGTACTTGATTTTAGTATTATTGTGTCTTCTGATTATTTTTGGTTCAGGGGCTCTTTACTGGTTTTTACAAGATAACGAATTATTGCTTTCAGTTTTTAATAGTATTGTGTATATTATAATTGGTTTCATTCCGTTTCATTGGGTTTATCATATTTTTCTAGTTCCTCTTCGTGCTAAATTTACTTGATAGTATTTAATAAAAAGCGTGAATTGATATTTGAAGATATCCTTAATATACCTGTATGATTATTACTTAAGCCGTTTAAGGATAAAATACAATTTAAAAGATTTGGTGGAAAAATACAGAATTAGCTTTGTTCAGCTTTATATTAGGGAATATCAAATTTTTCCTTGACCTTTTTTCTTATACGTATATAATGACAAAGCGCCTAAAGAAAGAGGTGTTTTCATTTATAGACGATTCGGGTAAGTACATAGATTATAGATTTGGGCGTTCTATATTGAAAGGGTCTTTGATAATAAAATAAATAGACCTATCGTGCAATTAACTTCGCAATGAAATTAATTACGCAATGGGTCTGATCTACAAGAAATTTACAAATTTTTGAGCCTGTCTAATATCTCGTTTCGAGGCAGAACTTCAGAATTTTGTGCGAAAATTTAGTAAAATTAGGAAGAATGTAAATACATTTTGATTAATTTTAGAAAATTTGCAGCCAAAATTCTGAAGTTC
>CAYPRS010000052.1:0-5170 GCA_964413235.1 uncultured Candidatus Saccharibacteria bacterium
TCTTTTTGGCAAGAGAGTGATGCAGGTCTTGAGCATCAGTATTCATCACAATAAATTCAACCCCTTTCACTTTGGATTCTATCATGTGATTAACGGCATTTTTTCCGCAACCTCCAAGTCCGATCACTTTGATTCTCGCGAATGCTTCTACTTCCGGGTCTACTTTTGGCATATGATCATTTGTTTAAAAATATAATAAAAAGACTTTCTACTACAAAAAGGTACTAAAATCATTTATATCTATATCTAACAATAATACCAAAAAAATAGTATAAGACAAACATTGACAAACAAAAAGAATATTACTTATTATTTGCAAGCTTTAATGAGTACTAATAACAGGATCTAAGGAAGCAATTGTTTAAACCACGAAACTATATCTTGCTTCACTTTTTTGAATTTTTGTGATGATTTAGATTCTCGTGATTGATTAAGTCCAAAGATACATAAGCCGTATGCTACAAACCAAAGAGAATTTTGAAACTCAGGCTCTTGGTCGTTAAAGGGAAGATGCGCAATTTTAGATGGCAAACTAAGTGCCCCTTTCGCAAAATCTTCAATTGTTGAAATACCGGTACCGCCCCCTGTTAATATTACTCCAGCCGGTAAAAGACCGTTTCTATCAATTCTCTTTAAATGAACTTCTATTAATTCAAAAATATCAGATAAGCGCGCTTCTATAATTTCACTGAGTTTTTTACGTTCATAAGGTTGTACTTCTCCTTTTTTCATATCTTCCGCCTCCTCAAGTGGTATTTGAAAACCAAGAGCAATATCATTTGTGATATCTGTTGAACCGATAGGAAAGACAGCTAAAGAGATTGGAATATCTTCTTCAAATACAGCAATAGAAACAGTTTCTGCCCCTATGTTTGCCAAAAGACATCCTACAGCACGTTGTCTTTTGGTAAGGGCAACCAAACTTGCCGCGATTGGCGCAGGTATTACATCTTCAACGTCAACATCAGCGTTTTCTGTAGCAGACACCAGATCATTTAAATGTTGTTCAAAACTTACAATAAAAAGTACTTTAACTTCAAGTTTTGTGCCTTTCATTCCCACCGGTTTGCCATAGACTTCTTTACCGTCCAGTTTATATGAAAAAGGTACTACTTCAATTATTTGTTTATTAATAAGGTTAGTTTTTTCTTCCGCGGCAGAAACAACTTTATCCATATCCAGATCTGTCACTTCGTTATCGGCTCTGGAGATCATAATAGAACCATGGCTTTCGATAGATTCAAGACCTATTCCTCCGATAGACAAAAAAACACTGCGGATACGCATTCCGGATTCTTTTTCTGCGGAGTCTAAAGCTGCGCGAATACTTTTTGTAACTTCACCTATGTTTACAACATAGCCACTTCGCATACCTCTTGATTCTGCGCTACCGGTGCCTATTATACGAGGAACACCTGAATCTTTAGATAATTCGGCAATTACCACGCGGGTTATATTTGTTCCAATATCTATTCCTGTAGCAATATTTTGTTTCATGATTGAATAATTATATGAAATTGAGTATTTTACTGTACTTATTTAGAAACAATAAAAAAAAGATGTTAGATTTAGATATTGAATTTTCTGCATATTTCATCTTCTTTCTTTTCCATTGTACTACCATGTAAGTATCCTTTCAAATGGAGAAGACCGTGGATAAATAAAAAGCCTATAAAACTTTTTGTTGTTCGATCAAAGCGTGAAGATTCTTTTTTTGACCGCGTAAAATTTATAAAAATTTCACCCGCGTTTTTATCTAAAGGGAAAGTCAGAATATTTGTTGATTTGTCTATCTTACGATATTTTTTATTAAGTTTTGCAGAACGTCGGTCGCCAATAAAAACAAGACTTAATTCATATTTTTCTCCTAAAATAAAGTTTTTTATTTCACAAAAAGGCAAGTGTGGCGGCTTGCCTTTGGTTTTATTTATAATATCAAACATAAATTAACTTGGGATCTTACCAAACTTTTTTAGACGTTCGTATTCTTTTCTTTTGGCAATACTGTTAAGCGCGCGAGATTTGGTTTTTAAGCTGGAGTTTTTCCGCGAGAAAAAGCGGTTGCCACGTACTTTTTGAAGCACATTTGCACTTTTCACACGCCGACTGAAACGTCTAATAAGACTAATTGCGGTTTCATTGGTATTCTTTTTTACTTCAATATTTGTTTTCATAGTTCACACAGCATAACACAGATGTGTATTTTTGCAACAGATACTAACTACTCTTGTTGTATTACTTGAGTTTCTTTTTTATATACTCAGATAATTTATCAATAGGGATCGTCTCTTGTGAGTGCGTCGCCATATTTCTGATGATCACAGTATTATCAAGAGCTTCGCGTTGTCCTAAGATAATTGTATAGGGAATATTAAGTCTCTCAACAACTGTCAGTTGGGAAGAAAGGCGATCTTTTGCCAGAGATTGAATCATTGGTATATGCGCTTGACGAAGTATTTCAATAACAGTGAGAGATTTAAGTTTCGCTTCAAAACCAAGCTGGATGAAATATATTTTTGGTTTTTTGCAGATCCGAGGACTTATCGGTTTATGTGAGAGCGAATTTACGACATTATCTATTTCTATAGTTGCGTTTACTGATGGCACTTCTTTTTTGTATCCAAACTGTTTTGCTAAATAATCATAACGTCCTCCTTTAGCTAGAATAATTGGTTTTCTTGGTTTGGTATTTTTTTCGTCTTTTGATCCTGTCTTTTCATTTTTTGTTTTCTCATCAATTTTGGCTGGTGGATTTTCAATAATTTTAAAGACTGTTTGATTATAATAATCAGATCCTCGAACAAGAGAATTGTCTATTTCATATGGAATATCCATAGCATCAAGATATTCAAGCACTTCGCGAAAATGTTTTTTTGCCGTCGTGGTAAGTGAACTTATGGAATCAGGAGCATTTGTATTTATTTCTTGGCATTTTTCGTTTTGGCACGTTAATATTTGAAGTGGATTTGTTTTTATGCGTCTCCGGCAAGTAGTACAAAGATCGGCAATGTTTTCTTTATAATATGATGTAAGTTCTTTTGTATATGCCTGTCGTGATTCTTTGTCGCCAATACTATTAATTTGGATGCATATGTTTTTCAAACCCGCTTCTTTTAAAATGGTGGTGGCAATTTTTATAACAGTTGCATCGGCAATGGATTTTGATGTACCCAATATTTCAATTCCAAATTGTTTTGATTCTTTAAGTTTTTGTTGTTTTTTGTCACGAAAGAATGAACCATAGTAATAAAGCATTACTGGTTGGGGAGTTGATTGCATGTCGTGTTCAAAATAAGCTCGCATAATACCGGGGGAGCTTTCAGGACGGAGGGCTACTTGTTCGCCTCTTTTTATTTTGAAAGAAAAAAGTTCTTTGTCTATAATGTCAGTACCGGTTCCTACACTTGCCGAATACAACAGTTCTTTTTCTAAAATCGGTAATTCAATAGGTTTAAATCCATAATAAAGTGCTATTTCAGAAGCTTTTTCAAACAGTCCTTGATATGCGAAATATTTTAACTCTTGCACGTCGTGCATGCCTTTTATAGAAGTTGACAGTTCTTTTCTTATTTCTTTTTTCTTTATCATTTTAACTATTTAATAAAGTTTAATAATCTTTTTCTACACTTTACGAAATTTATTGTTTTTGTGAAAGCGGATACAGTTCAGACAAAGTGTTTTTTATAAGGATCAGTTATTTAAGATCTTTCTGGAAAACCTGGGAAAAAAGCAGCTGTGTCAAGAGGTAAAAGACGAAGGATTGCTCGTCCGGTAATAAGATCCTTCGGTAAAATTCCCCACGTTCTTGAATCAAGGCTCGCCGCTCTATTGTCTCCCATAACAAAATATTCATCTTCTTTCAAAGTAATAATTTCGTCGTCGTTACCATCTGTTTTTGAAAAAGTGACATATGGTTCATCTAAAATAAATGATTCAGAACTTTCTCCTGTCATTATTGATACAACGCCGTTTTTGATAGTAAGAGTGTCATTTGGTAATCCGACGATACGTTTAATAAAAAATTTTTTGGGATTTTTAGGATAACGCAATACAATCACATCGCCACGTTTTGGATCATCAAAGCGATAGGTTATCTCATCAACTATCAAATATTGTCCGGTTGCAAAGGTTGTGTCCATTGAAGAGCCTTGGACTATAAATGGCTGGGCAACAAAAAAACGAATTGGCGCGACAATAATAACAGCAAGAATAAAAAATTTTATTATCTCCCAGATATAGCTACTGATGCTTTGTGTATCATTGTTCATCTATTTTAAAAGTTAATTAATAATATGAATATGTGGAAATTTTACTACAAATAATTGTTTGACACAAATATTTCTTTTTTCTTTCGTTTATCGGTAGGCAGGTTAAAAATTGATTTTTTTGATACAATACAAATATGACTTATATTATTGCCGGACTTGGAAATCCGGAACCGGATTATACTGATACGCGTCACAATGCAGGGCGAATGGTTTTGGAACACCTAAAAAAGGGAAAAAGGTTTTCCGAATGGGAGAACAGAAAAGATTTTAAGGCTCTTATTTCAGAAGGGGAGTTAGGGGGAGAAAATGTACTTTTGGTGGAGCCAGATAACTATATGAATAATTCTGGAGAGAGTTTTAGAAAATTGATAAAAATTGATAAAGAAAAAAGTTTATTAGATAAATATGTTCGCAATTATGAAGGAGTGGAACATTTTATTGTTGTTCATGATGACATTGATCTGCCGATCGGAGTGTTACGAATTTCTTTTAATCGGGGGACAGGCGGACACAAAGGAGTTGAGTCAATTATAAAGAACATCAAAACTCGCGCATTTGTGCGGGTTCGGGTGGGAATTGCTCCAGTAACTCCCGAGGGTGTTGCTAGGAAACCAATAGGAGAAAATGCTGTAGAGAAATATGTTCTCAAAAAATTTACAAAGACAGAGCGCGAAAAAATTGAGAAAACTATCAAGGAGGCTGTTTCTGCCATTGAAACAATAATATCCGATGGGCGGGACAAAGCGATGGGTAAGTGGAATTGAGAAATAACCCACCTGTGGACAATACTCCTATCTTTCAGATGTAAGAGTGTATAATATTTTTATGAACCTCGTTAGAAATTTGAATTTCATCGGGTTGTAAAAATAAAAAAGTAAATCATGAAAGAACAAAAAATTTCT
>CAYPRS010000053.1:0-5088 GCA_964413235.1 uncultured Candidatus Saccharibacteria bacterium
TGGTCGGAATTTATGTTACATGAAAATAAATATATCTGTTCGTTTTCTGGTAATTTTTCTAAATCGCCTAACCACATTATTACTTTCCCTTTTTTATTTACACCAAATGGAATACAAAAATCATTATGGCGAATAGTCCCATAGGTTTCCGAACACAGTTCACATCTGTATTGTGGATTATAAAAATATTTTATTAGACATTCTTTTTCAAAAAATACAGGTGCGAGAGATGGTTTATCAGACTCACCTCTATAAAGCCCCCCTATTTTATAGTAATCCTCTTTATCAAATTTAAAATCAACCATAAAAAATAATATGAAACAAAAAGAATCAAAATAAATGATGACCAGAATTCATTTCTCTTATCTATCTTACCTAATCTTTTCTTTTATAGAATATGCAATCTTTTTCAGCAGCTTCACGCGACTCAAACTTAGGAGGAGTGCTAAAACCTGACCCAGATAAACGGTAGTATGTAAAATATGCATCTTCAGCGGGTGGACCCCAAACTCCCCCACTGGAACCCTTTGCTGGTATATAGCTTACAGCTTGTTCACATTCTTTTACTACACCAATATAGTTATGAGCCCACATCGCCAAAGGAATTGCGATGATGATAATCAAGCCAAGTATATTTTTCCGTTTATTTATCCTTTCTTGTTGTTTATTCATATTTTTATCTTACCACTTTGGGTTACATAGTGTCAGGTACTTTTTTAATGTCTCATATTTAATTTGCGTTGCTACTCACAACCCCACCCATCTCCATCTCTATCTAAACCAAAAACATCTGGACCGATAATACGTACACGTCCAGTATAATACGGGGTAATAGGTGTCAGACAGGGTAATAAGTGTCAGACACCTTTGTTTTATTTAAAACGGGGTAATAGGTGTCAGACACCTATGTTTTATTTTAAATATGATGTAATTATAATACTTTCCCTACATCCTCACTATACCAAAACCCACCTTATATGAATAGTTAGAAATCTTGATGGTATAACATCCGGAACTTTTTCTCTTCCCTGTTTTCCACTGCTTAAAATGTAGCTCCGTGTGTTATCATTAAAATACTCTAAATTACAAAATTAGCTTCGTTACGAAAATTTATTCGGATTTTTCAGATTCGTTTTAAAAAAATTGAAGCACTAGTGCTAACTAATGTAAGATTTTTTTAGAATAAAAGCACTTCGTCTTATATTAGCTCCTCGGCTCGGGAATGTAAAAGTTACGCTTCGCTTCATTTTTCCATTCCGCTCGCTCTACGTCGCTAATGAAGATGGGAAAGACCGATAAATTTGCAGTAAAAGATAGTTTTGTAACTTAGAATAAAATATTATTTATGGAAGATCATCCTTTACACGTTGCATATTTTTCAATGGAATTCGCGTTCCAAGACGGACTGCATAATTATGCCGGCGGTCTTGGCGTGCTTGCCGCCGATACGATCTATTCATTTGCCGATCTGGGTACTGCCGCAGTTGGAGTTTCCATGATATATCATCAGAACGACGACAGAAAAAAAGCTCTTATTCCCGAACAGTTTATGAAAAAACGGGAAGAAACGGTTGAAATAACTATAGAAAGCAGAAAGGTAAAAATTATTATTTGGCAAATGGATGTAACAGGGAAAAACGGACATATTGTTCCTGTGTTTTTCTTAAGCTCTTATGCTCCGGAAAATACGCGTTGGGACAGAGACCTTACCAAATATCTCTACGCGTCAGATCGCTACACCCGCCTCGGACAAGAAGCGGTTCTTGGTGTGGGTGGATATAGAGCGTTGAAAAAAATGGGGTATATCACTATAAAACATTATCATATGAACGAAGGACATACTGCGCTTTTAGGGCTGGAGCGATTACGAGCAAACGGTAATGTCACCGATGTGGTACGTTCCAAGTCAACGTTTACAATCCACACTCCTATTCCCGCCGGACACGATTATTTTGACTATCAACTCGCACATGAAACCCTAGGTAAACTTATTCCGCCAAATATCAAAGACTTAGCAACAAAAGACAATCTGGATATGACCCAGCTTGCCATGAACTTAAGTTGTAAGACCAATAGTGTTTCCAAACGCCACAATGAAGTATGCAAAAATATGTTTCCCGGGCGAGAAATAGAAAATGTTACCAATGGAATATATCATCCTCGCTGGGTTGGAGACGCGATGCGTGAATTATTTAATACTCATCTCCCGGACTGGGAGCAAAACCCAACAGTTTTTGAACGAGCAGTAGAAACAATTCCAAATGAAGCTCTTGCAAACGCGCGCCTCGTGGAAAAAAGAGCGTTCGTTGAATGGATAAATCAAATGCCGGAGAATTTTGCCATTGAAAATATTTCAGAAGAAGATCTTTTTGCAGAAGATACGCTGACGATAGGTTTCGCGCGACGTTTTGTTCCGTATAAACGCCCGGGTCTTATTTTTCACAATCTGGACAAGCTTCGCGAGATCGGTTACAAAAAACTTCAGATTGTGTTTGCCGGACGATGTCATAAGGACGATATGTTTTGCAATAAACTTCGGGATACTATCGTACAGCATGGTCGTAAACTTCGCGGACAGGTCAAAGTTGTTGTTATTCCGAATCATAATTTGGAAATTGCCAAGCATCTCGTAATAGGTGTGGATGTCTGGCTCAATAATCCCATCCCGCCGCGAGAAGCTAGCGGAACAAGCGGAATGAAAGCGGCTCTTAATGGCGGACTTAATTTATCAATTTTAGACGGTTGGTGGATTGAGGGGATTGGGCGTGCACCTATGTCCGGCTGGGGATTTGGCGGAAGTTCCCACGAAGAAAATTTTGCGGACCGTGATATGCACGACGCCGATGAACTTTTGAGTAATTTAAAAAATGTTATAGATTGTTATTATGAGCGAAAAGATGAATGGAACGAACGCATGAAATACGCGATTTCCTTGCTCTCTTATTTCAATACACACCGGCTTGTTAATGAATATAATGAAAAAATCTGGACTGACAACTAAAAAAAGAAGTGCAATAAAATTAATCCATCTCGTTAATCACGTCTTTGTGGTGCTCATAAATAGTATGGCGTTTTAGTTTTAAAGTAGGAGTAAGTTCATTATTTTCCTGAGTAAAATCAGAATCAATTAAAACAAATCTTTTGACTTTTTCATGATCAGGAAGTTCTATTAGTGTTTTTTCTATTTCTTGTCTTAAGACTTCTTTTATTTTTGCCGTTTCTTCAAATTTTTCAAGATCAGGAAAGATAAGAGCTGACAATTCTTTTTTGCTATCATTTATCACGCAAGAATTAATAATATAATTACTAGAGTTTAAAAGTGTTTCTATCTTTTCCGGAGCTATATTTTTACCATTAGACAAAACAATTATTTCTTTTTTCCTTCCAATAATAATAATAAAACCTTCATTATCAATAAAAGCCAGATCTCCTGTTTTTAGCCAACCGTCTTTTGTCATAATATCTGTTGACGGAAGATTGTGATATCCTTTCATGACATTATCTCCTTTAACCAAAAGTTCTTTATCTTCGGCAAGTTTTACTTCAACTCCAGATAATGCTTTACCGACTGACCCTATTTTGACATCTTCCAATTTGTTAGCAGAAATAATAGGAGATGCTTCTGTCAGTCCATATCCTTCAATAATTACAATTCCTATTTTTTTAAAAAAACGAATTATTTTAGGATTCAAAGACGCTCCGCCAGAAACCGCAAAACGCAGTCTTCCGCCCATTGCTTTTCTTATTTTTCTGAAAACCAAAAAGTTATAAAACTTCTTTAACAACTTTTTCTCATCGGTTACTTTTAACGCTTTTAAGAAAAGTGTTTTTTTGAATTTACTTGAATTGCTTTTTTCCCAGATCTTTTGGTACGTTTTTTCAAAAATTCTCGGCACGCAAATAAGAATAGTCGGTTTTATCTTAGCTAAATTTTCAGATATATTTTTTATGTCATCATTAAAAGCAATTGTTGCACCGGACAAAAGCGGTGTATAATAACGCGCCGTCCTTTGAAAAGAATGCGAAAAAGGAAGAGTAGAAAGAAGAACGTCTTTTGAATTTATATCAATGATCTCTTTGCAGCCAACAATATTATGAAGAATATTTTTATGAGACAAAAGCACTCCTTTGGGGTCTCCCGTGGTTCCTGACGTATAGATAATAGTAAAAACAGAATCAGGATCATGTTCTTTGACGGGAGCTTTTTCTTTCTGCTCCATTATTTCATCCCATGGTATTATTTTTATTTTCTGAGAAGAAACAGGATCAAAAGCAATAACCCGTTTAAGAGAAGGAACTTTTGCCAAAATCTCTTTAATTTTATCAAACATTTGCTGACCGGAAACACATAAAATGCTTGCTTTTGAATCATTGAGGATATAAGTGATATCTTTAAGCGTCAGCGTGGTATGAATCGGTACAACCGTCCAACCGCTATTTTGAGCACCCAGATCAGCCACAGCCCATTTTGAGCTGTTTTCCGCAAGAATGGCTATTATCGGCTCAAGGTCTTGTTTTAATAAAAAAGCAGAGAAAATTTTAACTTTTTCTGACACCTCACCGTAAGTTAGAGGATAAAAATCATTCCCCTTTTTATCCAAAAAAAGCACTTTGTCTTTGTTTTTTTCAGCCATTTCAAAAAAAGAAGTGTGGAGATTGTCTTTCATGTGTTTATTATAATACAAAAGACAATAAAAAAAAGAACTGATCACAATAACTCTAGATTTAATCTTTCTAAAACATAAAAGACCACCCTTGAGTGGCCCTTTAAAATTTTGGTCTTTTTTCATTTCAATCTAATTTCCTGCTTTTCTATCTCTACCTCAATAGGACATACACTGTATCCTTCAATTACTACACCATTTACTAAAGCATCCATCATAATGCTATTTCTTGTATCATTTAAGAGTTTTTCTTCCCCAATTTTCAGCTTTTTTTTAAAGACAAGACCTTTAGTTATTGCTGGTCCCATTGCGGACATATTCTTTTTTTCTATAAGTTTGTGTTCTGCCACATATTTTCCTATTTCGTTCTGTATGTTCTGCTGTATTTTACCTCTGAAATTCTTTGACCTGATTACCACATTAT
>CAYPRS010000054.1:0-5052 GCA_964413235.1 uncultured Candidatus Saccharibacteria bacterium
GAAGAAAAAAAACGCACTATTTTAATTATTGAAGACGAAGGATTACTTCGAGAGCTCATGGCAGAAAAGTTACAGCTTGAGGGGTTCAATACTCTTGAGGCTTCTGATGGGGATGAAGGTTTGGAAATTGCACTAGAAAAG
Source organism: uncultured Candidatus Saccharibacteria bacterium (assembly GCA_964413235.1). GTDB lineage: Bacteria > Patescibacteriota > Minisyncoccia > Phycocordibacterales > JAGLOS01 > JAGLOS01. Next base: position 142 of record CAYPRS010000054.1, read on the forward strand.
AATCCAGATCTTATTGTTTTAGATCTGCTTATGCCGAAAATGGGCGGGATGGAAGTGTTACGTCGATTACGTGAAGATGACCGCGGTCGTGGCATTCCGGTTATTATTGTGTCTAATTTAAGTGGTAAAGAGGATATTGTGGAAGGAGCGGAAAAAGGAGCTGTTGAATATCTTATTAAAGCAAATTTCAGTTTAGACGAGATCGTGGATAAAATAAAAGAAATGGGAAAACTTCGTATGCAGTGGTAATTTTGTTTTAAGGGAATTTTAGCCAAAATGAAAATTGCAAACAGACTCTAAATAGTAAAATGTTTAATGTTCTTGTTTTTGTCAGATATTCTTGTTAACATTGGGCAAAATGTTGCATGTTAGACGTTTATAGGATAAATTATTATAATTAAAAAACAACGATAATAAAAATATGAACAAAGAGGATAAAGAAATAAAAGAAGGAGTCATATATGAAAAGAATGCTAAAACAGAAAATGTGGGAGAAGCATCGTTTGAAAAAGCCAAAAAGAGTAAAAAAAGTTTAATATTGATCATTGTTGGCATTATTGTTGTTTCTTTAATACTGTTTGCGCGGACAGATGAAGGTAAAAATATTCTAACAGATCTTGGAATTGGTCAATCAAGCATTTCTAAAAAAATAAAATATGTAAACCCTATTAACAAATATTCTTTTGAGTATAAACCGGATGAAAATTCCCGACTTGTTTCTGCCGGCAATATTCCCGCTGAATTAGAATTAGAGGGGATCAAATCAATGCAAGATCTTAATTTAACTGATGGCGACGCGCTTTTAGTTAGGTCAGATATGATAAGTAAAAATAACATTATTTACACTGTACGTGAGATGTCGGAAACGAAGGAGTATTCTACTTTTGATGAATATCTTGAAGTTTTTCGAGTAAATCTTAGCAATACAGTAAAGACCTCCGGCACTGAATATACTGAAAAAGAATCTTTTGTTGGGAAAGATAAACTTTCGGCAACTGAGTTTTCATTTGAGTTAGAGGTTTTAACGAACAATGAAAATACAGAAAAAGTTTTCTGGGTATTTTCTGATACACTTTTTGAAGTGGATGATACTGTTTATAGTATTTCTTTTGGTTATCCAAAAAATATTGAAAATGCTCAATTTTACATAGATTCATATCGGAATATAATTGATTCGTTTGATTATGACGAAGAGATTGATGAAAAAGTTGATTCTATTCCAGATGATTCTGAAGACATGGAAGCGGAGACGATTCCGGAAGAGGATAAAATTGAAGTTGTAGAATAAAAGCCACTTAAAAAATACTTAAAAACACCTTGTTTAAACAGGGTGCTTTTGTATATTATTCCGTAATCCAAAGTATGCTATAATCTGCTTAATGGAAGACGCTGTTTTTAAAAAACGCTTTAATATGCTCAATAAAGAGCAGAAAAAAGCCGTTAATGCTATAGAGGGTCCGGTTTTGGTGGTGGCGGGTCCGGGGTCCGGCAAGACCGAGATATTGTCTCTGCGGGTAGCGAATATATTGCGAGAGACGGATATCGCGCCAAGTAATATTTTGTGTATGACATTTACCGACTCGGCGAGTATAAATATGCGAAAGCGTCTTTTTCAGATCATTGGACGTGATGCTTATCACGTAGCGATACATACTTTTCATAGTTTTGGTACGGAAGTTATAGATAAAAATCCCGAGTTCTTTTTCAGGGGGGCAAATTTTATTCCGGCGGACGAGCTTGCTCAGCTTGATATCATTGAAACAATACTCAAAGAATTTGACCATGATAATCCCTTGCGCAGCCAACATCCGGAGCAGGGTTTTGTATATGCAAAAGTGCTGGTGCCGGCGATCGGGTATCTAAAGAAAGCCGGACTTACTCCGGATGAATTTAGATCAATACTTGAACATAATAAAAAAGAACAAGAATATGCTAATCCGTTTTTAGAAGAAGTTTTTGATGAACGTCTTTCAAAGAAGTCATTTAATACTGTAGCAAAATTGATCCAAAAATTTGAGTCATATAAGTCAGAGTTGTTTCCTGTGGATTATTTTAAACCGTGGATGCCACAAGTGGCACACTCTCTGAAACGAGCGCTTGATGAATCAAAAGAGTTGGGTAAGGCAACACCTCTTTCCGCATGGAAAACAAAATACACCAAAAAAGATGCAGACGGAAAACGTGTACACAAAGACTCAATAAATCTTGAAAAAATGCGGGCACTTTCGGACGTGTATGAAAAATATCGTGAAGAAATGTTCACGCGCGGGTTTTATGATTTTGATGATATGCTTTTGGAGACCATACAGGCAATAGAAAAGAACGACCGTTTAAGATATGATTTGCAGGAGCAGTTTCAATATATTCTTGTTGACGAGTTTCAGGATACCAATGATGCTCAAGTGCGTCTTTTGCGTGTTATTACCAATGCGGAAGTAAATGAAGGGCGACCGAACATAATGGCGGTGGGGGATGATGATCAGGCGATCTATAAATTTCAGGGGGCGGAGATATCAAATATTTTGGATTTCAAATCCGAGTATAAAGAACCGGATATAATTACCATGACTCAAAATTATCGCTCTACACAAAATGTTTTGGATATTGCCCGAAAGATAATCAAAAAAGGGGAAGAGAGGCTTGAAAATGTATTACCTGAAATAGAGAAAGAGCTTGTAGCATCAAATCCTAATATAGACAAGGGTAATATCATACATAAGACATTTGAGACCGCGTCTCATGAATTTTCATATATTGCCGGTGAAGTGAAGAGTCTTATTGACGAGGGAAAAGAACCAAATGATATCGCGATCATCAGCAGGACTCACAAAAAACTTGAGGAGAGTGTCGCGTATTTAAATAATGTCGGTGTGTCTGTTAATTATGAACGCCAACAAAATGTATTGAAAGAACCGCATATTCAACAGCTTATTGTTCTTGGAAAATATATAGCGAGTTTGGCTCGCAAGAATATGGAAGATGCCGATAATTATTTGCCTGAAATTTTATCATATCCATTTTGGGGGCTTGACCGACCAACAGTGTGGAACATCGCGTATCAAGCGGAACATAATAAAGATAAAAATCCCAGAGTTCCGTGGATAAAGGTCATGAGAGAATCGGAAGACGTAAGATTGAACAAGATCGCCGGATTTTTTGATGAGCTGGCAGGCAAAGCTCAAACCGAGACGCTTGAGACCGTGTTTGATTCTATGGTCGGCTCGCACCTGACTCTTGTTGCCGAATCAGAACACGATGATGAAGAAAAAAACATCCAAGGGTCGCCCTTGGACAAAAGAATTTTAGGCAAAAATAAGTCATACTCAAGTCCTTTCAGATCTTTTTATTTCAGTTACGATGAGTTTGAAAAACATCGCACGGAATATCTGACATTTCTTTCCAGTTTGCGTGTTTTTGTGCACGCTCTGCGTGAATACAAGAATGGCGAGCAGTTGAAATTGGACGACATGGTGAAATTCGTAGATCTTCATGAAAAAAACGATTTACAAATAACCGACAAAAGTTCTTTCACGAACGCGACAAATGCGGTGAATCTTATGACCGCCCATAAAGCAAAAGGACTGGAATTTGATACTGTGTTTGTGATCTCGTGTCAAGACGATGTTTGGTCGGCACGATCCAGAGGGTCAAAGCTCGGTTTCCCGGAAAATTTAGCGATTGGTCTGGTTGGAGATAATTTTGACGATCAGCTAAAACTTTTTTATGTAGCGATGACTCGCGCCAAAAGCAACCTTTATCTCACATCATATACAACTAAAGATAATGGTAAAGAATCGCCGACACTACATTTCCTTGATAGCGTACACATAGCTGAGAAAGAAAAAGGGGATGATCTAGAGACGGCGAAAGTTCTTGCTCAAAGTTGGGATAGTTTTCATACACCGCCGTTTGTCAAAGATGAAGATGCTCTTTTGCGGACGCTTTTGGAAGACTATCAAATGCCGGTAACACATCTCAATAATTATCTTAATGTAATGAATGGCGGTCCTCAGACATTTCTTGAACAAAATCTTTTGTGTTTTCCTCAGTCAATGACACCAGCTGCCGCTTATGGATCAAGTATGCATAAGGCGGTAGAATTGCTTTACACCAGTCTTCGCAAAGATGGATTAGTGCCAAGCATAGAAAGTGTTCTTGGGTGGTTTGAAAAAGAACTAATGATGAAGCGATTGTCTGTCGTGGATGGAAAGTTGTTTTTGAAACGCGGCATTGATGCATTGACAATTTACTATAATGAAAAACTAAATACGTTTGATCCGGCGCATAAAATAGAAGTTAATTTTAAAGATCAAGGGGTTATAATAGGGGAAGCTCATATCACGGGAAAGATAGACAAGATGGTAGATATTGGAGGAGGTGAATATGAAGTTGTGGATTTCAAGACAGGACATGCCGTAGATAAATGGCAAGGTAAAACGCTATATGAGAAAGTGAAGTTGCATAATTACAAACGTCAGATTATTTTTTATAAACTGCTGGTTGAAAACTCTCGTGACTATATGCAAAAAGGAATAGTCAAAACAGGGCGTTTGGAATTTTTAGAACCCAAGAACAACAAAATTATTGACCTTGCCCTTGAAATAGACGACAAAGATGTGGAACGCACCAAGCGTCTCATTGAAGTTGTTTACGGCAAAATAATGAACCTTGACTTCCCAGACGTAAGCGAATACTCGAAGGATCTGAAAGGGGTGATGGAGTTTGAGGAGAGTTTACTAATAGTGTAATATTATATATATGAATAAATTTATATTGTCTTTTTTTTATTAGTGATTCCTCAATGGGCAGGATCTGTTTGTTTGGAAGATTTACAACCACCTACATTTTTTGAACAAATTGTCTCTATTGTTATTACTATAACTTTTAGTCTGGTCGTCATTTTTCTAGCCG
>CAYPRS010000055.1:0-4996 GCA_964413235.1 uncultured Candidatus Saccharibacteria bacterium
CAGATTATAATAAAAATGTTTTAGATAAAACCCAAAAAGAATTAGGCGAAAAAATACAAATTGTCGGTGATGACTTGTTTGTTACCAACAAAGAGCGCTTGGAAAAAGGAATAGAACTAAACGTTGCCAACGCTATTCTTATTAAACTAAACCAGATCGGCACAGTAACAGAAACCATAGAAACGATTCATACCGCGCAAAAAGCGGGTTATAAATCAATAATCTCCCACCGTTCCGGAGAAACCGAAGACACCACCATCGCCGATTTTGCCGTAGGACTTGGCGTTGGACAGATCAAAACCGGCTCACTTTCCAGAAGCGAGCGAGTGGCTAAATATAATCAACTTTTGAGAATTGAAGAGGGGTTATCTAGGTAGAAAAAGAGAAAAAGTGGATAAAAGGTGGAGTAAAAGGTGTCAGTCATGCTCTGTTGAAAACACCCCACTACACAATAGTCACATTGTGTACAAAGAGTCGCAACATTATCTCTCGACACTGTGCCCAATAAGAACGAGCACGAAGAGCTGAACCTAGATTTCGCTTGATCATTGAGTTCACTGTTTCAACTTGCCAACGCCCACCGTAAAACTTCTTGTTAAATCTTGTTGCCATAACCTTACGCCATTTACCTGTTGGAAGTTTGTTTGTTCGTCTCCCTATCTTGGGAGGAATAATGGTACGAACGTTCTTCTCTCTTGCAAAGACATGAGACTTCTCACTGTCATATCCAGCGTCTGCGGTAAGTATTTTCATATGTATGTTCTTTTCAGCGTCTTTGATCGCTTTCTCGTAATGCACTATGTCGGGATATGGACCTCAAGACGGTACACCTGAAAATATGAGGTGTGTTTTGCAGTCTGATATGATACCCACCTTGGGATATCGAGAATATGTTGTATATTGGTCAGATCCACCGCATTTTGCCTTTCTTTTTACAAAGTATCTGCTTATGTGATGTGATTCAAACCCCGTACCGTCTATAGCAGAGAGGTTTACGTTCTTTTTCAGTATCTTTGCTTTGATCGCAATGGTGAGTATTTCTTTGATAAGTTTGTCCAAAGTATCTTTCTTGGTTAAACGTTTTGCCGCTTTATATAGCGTAGTGTAATGTGGTACTTCCGACAGTTCCAATATCTTCTTTAGATCGCTTGAATCTTCAATGATCTCTGTTATTCCTCTGTAGTCTTTTTTAAAAAATTCCTTTAACACTAAACAGGCTACTAACTGATGCTGAGTGAACTTCTTTGGACTTTTTAGATGCAAATATGGAGGTAATGAACGCTTTGCTGTTGCGTATGCTATCATCGCCACCTTGTTTGGTGATTTTGATGTTTTGCTCATGTGTATATTATATCACCATGTGATATTTAGAGTGTCTATGTTATCAACAGAGCATGTTTGACACCTTTTATTTGAATTGCCCACTTCGGAACTGGTTGTAATTTAGGGTATTGACAGTAAATGATATTTTGTAATAAAATATCATTGCAAGAGGGAACAATATCGCATTTTATTATCAATTTAACTAAATTTAGTCTTATGAATAAAATAAAGACTTATCTAAAAACTAACTTTAGTAGACCGCAACAACTTGTTTTGTTGATCGTTGTTGTCATTAGTTTACTGCTCAATATTTATTTGCTTTATGAAAAGCAACATAAAGATAGTGGAAATTTTATGGGGCAAGAAAAGCAAAATGAATATAATGTGACAACCAATGAAATTCAAACACCTTACGGAGTTAGGAATGAAATATATTCAAAATTTGAAGATGGAAAATGGAATACTTATTCAACCACAACACCAATTACCGAGGATGAAATACTGGAAATGAGGCAAGAGTTTATCAGAAGGCAAAATGCTATGGAAGAATATTTCAGGAGACAAGAAGAGTTAATGAGAGATTTTTGGAGAATGTTCTAATTGATAGTTAATATAGTTAATAGGGACATAGTTATCTTAATAGGGACAGATTAATAGAGATTAATAGGGATAAATTTAATTAAACCACAAAACGTGTAGTGTAATTTTATTATTTTCCCTTCTTTTCACTAAAAATTTTAGAGCCGGACAGCAAATGCCACCTTGTTTGCAATACGGATAGGCAAGTTTTCCGTAAAGGATTGGATTGATAGTAAACAAAACTAGAACTTAAATTATAAATTTATTTATGTTAGAAGGTGACAATAGTCTTGAAAAATTTGCATTTTTTTGCATACCCAACGAAGGTGCGTGAGAAAAACCAATATATTCAATTTTTTTATTCTTGTATTTTTTTATATATTGCAGCGCTGGTATAAGATCTGTATCTGAAGATACAATAATTGATGTATCGTATAGATTATCAACCGCACCGACAATAATATCGGGACCGTTCAAATAAGTGTGTTGACGCTACTTTGTTTTGATTGATCTTTTTAAAATATTTGTAATTAGTAACTGGATATTTCATATAATTCTTCTCTTCAAACTCTTTAATAATCATAAACAAATAATCAAGCAATCTATCAGGAGATTCAAAAGATAATTTATTCCGTGTCGTCTTTCTAACTTGCCTGTTGAGATTTTCAATTGAATTAGTGGTATATATCATTCTTCTCACTCTATGATCAAACTTGATGTAAGTAAGATAATATTCTATCTCTCCTTTTTTAAAATAGTTTTTTAAATTAGGATATTTTATCTTCCACTTCTCTACAAACAGATCAGTCTTTTTTAAAGCTATATCAAGTGTAGCATGCTCCTCAAAGTTATTAAAAACTTCTTTCAGATCTGAGGCGACTTCCGCTTTGTCTTTGGGAGCAATCTTGTTCAAAACATTTCTCATTTTATGAACAACGCATTTTTGAAACTCCGCTTTTGGATAAACTTTTGCCAGTCCATATTCCAATCCTTTCAACCCGTCCGCCACGAATAGATCGGTCTCTTTTATTCCTCTTTTTTCTTTTAATTCTTGAAATAATTCTGTCCAAAATTGAGTTGATTCAGTGGGGTTAAGCTCTAAAACAAGCAGTTCTCTGCGATTATTCTCCTTTACGCCATAAGCGATGAAGACGGCTTCTCTAGTGTATTCATCGCCCCTTTTTACAGTGATCCACACAGCATCTCCAAAGACAACTTTGTAATGTTCTTCCAGTTTAGAATTTCTCCAAGCCACTCTGAATTTATTAAAAGTTTTTGCTAAATTAGATATTTTTGAGGGTGACATGTTTTCTTCAAAGACTTCATCCAAAAACTCTTTAATGTCATTGGATGTCATTCCTTTCTTGTACAAAGATAATGCAATCTGATCAACTTTTTCTCTGTTGATCTTTAAGAGTTCCAGAGTAGCCGGAGAGAATAATCCTGTTCTTGCTCTGGGTACGAATACAGCTAAAGAGTTCTTTGAGAAACTACTCATTGCTCTGCTGTAATATCCGTTTCCTTTGTCTTTTTTCGGATTATTTATGTCTTCTATATATTCATCTCTTTCAATGTTCATTAGAGATTCAATGGTTGTTGCTACAAATTTATCCATAGATAAACCATCCATATTTTCTCTTAGACTCTTTATGCTTTTTGCCAGTAACTTTGATGTTTTATCTCTTTTTGGTCTTTTTGTCATGATATTTTTAATTAATTTTTAATTATTTAATCATATCAGACACACTTTAGTGTAGGGTCTCGATAAACAAAATACTAATTAAGACAATTACTCAAAAAGCAGGAATAATTCTCTGGCATCTAAAATCTTACTCTAAAGAAAAGTACGGTCGAAGAGAATCAAAAGATTTTAAATGCTTTGCTTTGTATCATGGAATGAAAATAACAATAGAAAGGAACGAAGAAAGCTATAACCCTAATGATCATCCTGCGGGAGAGACTGACTTTTATCACATAAATAAGGAAATACATTATATTTTAGCTATTTCTATAGAAAAAGAAAAGTTATTTGTTGAAATTTCGGATTATAGTGATGGGGATAAACGAGTAGGACAATTTTGTTCTGCTTTAGAAAATCTTTACCGTATAGCCAAAAAACAGATTTCTGTCCAAATGAGAGAAATATAAAAAGCCTAATGTTGTTTTAAACCCCTCAAATTGTTTTACCTTTATCCGCCGGTAAAACATTTGAGGGGTTTTTGTTTACCTCGCCGTAGCCCTGCCTGTCGGCAGGCAGGCTTTAATGTTATCTTACTCCGCAAATTTCAACTTTTTTGGCAATTTTTGCGCGGAGGTCTTCTAGTTCTTCGTCGGAGTATGTTGTCTCTTTGAGATATTTCGGATCGTTTGTTTTGGTTGCTATAAATCTTTGCAGATAGTATCTTTTCGCGCCAGCAATCGTATCCCCTATTTTTAGAATATCGTCTTTACTCAACAAAGACTTTACAATAGTTGTCCGAAATTCGTAATCAATACCGGAATTTTTAATGATCTCAATACTTTTTTTAATATCCTTAATATTTATTGGCAGAATCGTCACTTTCTCATATTTATCCAACGGAGCTTTAATATCCATAGCAAGATAATCAACAAGTTTTTCATCAAGAGCTTTTTGTAGTATATTTGGGTGCGTGCCGTTGGAATCAAGTTTTATTAAAAAACCCATATCTTTGAGCTTTTTCATAAAATTTAAAAGGTCTTTGTGCAGTGTCGGCTCGCCTCCGGTTATAGACACAGCATCAAGTTTATCAATACGTTTTTCCAGAAATTCTAAAATTTCCGATTCTTTAATAACATTAGTATCATCACTTAAATTTATAAGTTCCGGATTGTGACAATATGGACATCTGAAATTACAACCCACAGTAAAAACAATCGCGCATATTTTACCTGGATAATCAATAAGAGAAAATTTTTGAAGGCCTCCAAATATCATACAAGATTTATGAGTGTGTAATATGTGTTTTGGTTTTGACTTCAGCCTTTGTAGAATCGGGTATCTTTTTTTCGATAGTTCCTTTTTTGATCGTTGAACGCATAACAAATTCAGCACTTTTGCCTTTGTTCCACTGTT
>CAYPRS010000056.1:0-4927 GCA_964413235.1 uncultured Candidatus Saccharibacteria bacterium
TCGGAATCTCATTACCATTATCTTTTTGTTTTTCCCTTGTCCTTCGTAAACAGCTTCAATTTTAGCTCCATCAATGTAGGGAGTTCCTATGATAACTTCTTTGTCGTTGTTAATTAACAAAACCTTATCAAAAACAATTTTGTCTCCTTCTTTGTTTTCACCATCAAGTTTCTCAATTTTTATAGATTGATCCGGTGATATTTTGTATTGTTTTCCTCCTGTTTCAATTATTGCGAATTTCATAGTTTCCCTATTATACATAATATTTTATAAAAAGCAAGAGCTATTAGAGCCTGTTCAATATCTCGTTTCGAGTCAAAATTCCGGGATTCTGACCGAAAAGCAATGTCGTAAGACAAAACTTTTCTTTTGCGTCGAGATATTGAACAGAGGCTCTAAGGCTAATCACTCTTCTGTTTTAGGATGATCTAAAGCAATTTGTTCAATTTCCGGTGATTCTCCGGCTATTTTCAGTACATCTTTATCAATTTTACCAAGCTCTTTTTGAGCATGATCATAGTGATTTACTGTTGTATTTAATGATTTCCCTATCTTTTTGAAAAACTCATCGTAGGCAGCCAAATGGCGCCCTAAAAGACCTACATTTTTGCGAATATCCTTAGTGGATTCTTCTATTTTGAGCGCCTTGAAGCCATATAAAACCGACTGTAAATAAGCTGAAAAAGTTGTCGGTGACACGATGATCACGTTTTTGTCAGTGTAAGCGTAGTCCACAAGACTGCGAGTGTTTACTTTGACCGAACCAACTTCATTCACAAGCAGGTCGTAATAAATACCTTCCGCCGGAATGAACATAAAAGCGAACGGAAGGGTTCCTTCTTTGGGGCGAATATATTTTGCCGTTTCGTCAATGCGTCTTTTGAGATCGTTCTTGAATTCTTTTTCAAGCACTGTTTTTTTGTCTTCATCTGTTTCATTAACAATTCTATTATAATTATCCAAGGAGAATTTTGCATCAATGGGAATAATCCCTTCTTTTGTTTTGATCACAGCATCCACTTGAGCGCCGTCTGAAAAAAGATATTGCACTTGATACGCATCCGGCGGCAAGATATTACCAAGAGAGAGTTCCAAACTCGCTTCTCCCAAGTTTCCTCTTTGCTTTTGGTGTTTCAATACTTTTTCCAAGTTTTGAAGCTGATCGGCAATAGTAAAAACTTGTTTGGTGGATTCGGTAACTTCGGCAACTCCTTTGGTTACGGAAAGCAGTTGTTCGGTAACTTGTTTGTTAATATCCCGAACCAGTTTTTGAGATTCGCCAAATTGTTCACGCGTGGCTCCGCGCATATCTTTACTTGATTCACTCATTTGCTTTTGAAAGTCTCCCAACTTGCTGTCCAAAGTTTCAGTCAAATGATTTAATTGCTGTTGCATCATTAAAAAACTTTGATCTTTTTCAGGCTCCTCCTTTTTTTGCCGTGACAGCATAAACCAAACAATTGCACCCGCGATCATCGCGCCGATAATTATTCCCGTAAAAGTTGTTATAATATCTGATTCCATAATATAATTATATTAATTTTTTCCTCGGAAAACCATAAATTTTCCAGCTTCAATAATAATAAGATTTACCAGACCAATTCCCAATATCAAGGAAAATTCATCTCCGGACAATGATGTTAAGGAGAGAAGTTTTTGAAGTGGAGCCCATTCAAGTGCCAAAATGAGAGCGCCGAAACTGGCACCGAGCGCGTATATCAGATATTTGTTGGAAAAAGGATTGATCTTCCAGATCGGTCTGTGAAGATTTTTTATGGAAAAAGCAAAGAAAATAGAATCCACTGAAAGCGCAATAAACATTATGGTACGTATTTTGTCTATATCAATATCCAGATGAAGCAATACGAAATAAAGCGTGACCAAAAATACACCTGTAACTAGCGCAATCGTAGCTATCAGTTTTTTAAGATTTGTGGTAAGGATCTCTTTCATAGAATCCGATTTTGGGCTACGCTTCATAATATCCTTCTCTTTTGGTTCAAACGCAAAAGCAAAATTCATAAAACCTTCTTCTATAATATTTATCCAAAGTATCTGAGTTGCCAAGATTGGAAGATCTTTTCCAACAATAATTGCTACACTGACCACAAACAATTCACTAAAACCAGTTGATACAAGGTAAGTAATAATTTTTTTTAAGTTGTCGCGAATACGGCGCCCTTCCTCTATTGCGCTAACAATAATACTAAAACTGTTGTTAAGAAGAATGAGATCGGACGCTTCTTTGGCAACATCTGTGCCACTCCCGAGAGAAATACCAATATCGGCGTTTCTAAGCGCTGGCGCGTCATTGATGCCGTCCCCCGTCATAGCAACAACTTCCCCTTGTGATTTAAGAAGACGAACTATACGAAGTTTTTGATGAGGAAGCACCCGCGCAAAAACTTTTCGGCGTTTTAGTGCCAAAAGTAATTCATCATCACTGAACTGTTCAATTTCCAGTCCTGTCAATGTTTTATCGCCCGATCTTATAATACCCGCTTCCTCGGCAATTTTTAGTGCCGTAATAGGATTGTCGCCGGTAAGCATAATAACTTCTGTTCCGGCTTCTCGCGCAGTTTGAATAGCTCCTTTAACATCCGGACGAATTGGATCATGCAAAACAATAAACCCGCCAAACACAAGTTTTTCCAAAATATTTTTGGGAAATTCAGGATCATTAATATCAATTTTTTTCCAATCAACCTCTTTGTATCCGACACCGATAACACGCATTCCCGTTTCACTTTCCGCAAGCTGTCGTTTTTCCAACATCTCACGTGTTTTTTCCACAAGTTTCTTTTTTTCTCCTCCGCTATACACTGACTCGGCATGTTCCAAAAGAAGCTCCGGTGCTCCGACAATATATAATCTGCTTTTTGTTGACCTCTCGCTTCCGTAATGATTAAGAGACGCGGACAAACGATGCTCAGATTCAAACGGCAACACGTCAAAACGTTCGCTTTGCACACTCAAATCTTCCTTGCGTATTCCGGATTCAAGTCCCGCCAAGATCACCGCGCGTTCCACCGGATTGCCATGCACTATCCATTCTCCCAACGCGTCACCCGCGCCCTCAACATATCCTTCGGATGTTAAAAGTGCCATAGAAAGAATATCTTTTTTATCCGGTTCACCCAGAGAATCTTTTAATGGAACTCTCCCTGTCTTATCTTGATTATAAATAGACCGTTCAGTAAGAATATCCGCCACGCGCATCTGCGCTTTGGTGAGCGTTCCGGTCTTGTCGGTCATAATAATTGTTGTATTTCCCAGAGTCTCCGCCGCGAGAAGATTACGCACCAGACCTCCTTTTTTAAGCACGGTTTCCATTCCGATAGCAAGCACAACTGTTACCGCCGCGGGCATACCCTCCGGCATAGCCGCCACCGCCACAGCAATAGCCACTACCAAAATATCTATCAGAACCATTCCTCGTGCAATACCGGCAAAAACGAGTAATACAATCGTAACAATTACGACATAGGTAAGAAATGAAGCCAGTTTTTTGATATTTTTTTGGAGAGGAATATCTTCTTCTTCTGTGGCAGCAAGTTCGCTAGCAATCATCCCCATTTGAGTTTTATCTCCTATCTCTACCACCAGAGCTTTGCCGTTTCCGGTAACAACCAATGTTCCCATCCAGAGCATATTTGTTTGTCCGGTTATTTGCGCGTCTTTTTTTATGACATCATCATGCTTGGAAACACTTTTCCATTCTCCGGTCAAAGACGCTTCGTTCGTAGAAAGTCCGTGTGAGGAGACGATTCTTGCATCAGCCGGAACAGACATTCCGGGTTCAACCCAGATAATATCTCCCGGTACAATATCTTCCGCCAAAATTTCTTTCTTTTCCCCGTCGCGAATTACTGTCGCGTGTTTTTCTTGCGACGCAACCAATTTTTCAAACGCCTCGCCAGCCCGTTTTTCTTGAATGACGCCAATTACAACATTGATCAAAAGAGCAATGAATATTACTAGCGTATCCAAACGGTGGTCAAGCAAAAAAGTAGCCACACCTGCCATCATTAAAATAATGACCAAAGGGCTTTTAAGCTGAGCTAAAATTCTACCAAACAGTGTTATTCCCTTACCTTCTTTAAAAAGATTTTTCCCGTAACGTTCTTGTAATTTTAGTATTTTTTCTTGGCTCAACCCTTTGGTAGAGTCCGTCTCCAAACTTTTTTTGATCTCGGTAACAGTTAGTTTGTACCAATTTTTATCTTTTTTAGTATTCATAATTAAAAATATTATAGCACAAGATTTTAAACAGCTATATTTTAAGCATTATCTTCCAACCACTGTTTTAAATGCGCGGTTGCCATGCAATCCTCTTTGTTGTACGTTAATATTTTTTCCATCATTGCGTCATTGCCATCCAAATAATCATAATACCAAGCAATTGAATTTGCTCCGCCGGCATCGTCGGCGCTCCATTTGAAACCGGTATATTTACAAATTGGCTTGAGTCCGTAACTCGTCAACGGCCAGTCGGTATTTTCTACGATCCATTGATACATATCTATAGCAGAACCACCGGAGCCGAACACGGTATCATAAATATTTCTATCCAAATCATATTTTTCCATCAGTTTTTTGCAAGTATGTTTTTCATGCGGAGAATAATGATAAATTGGCACACCTTCATTTGCCGCGAAAAAAGCCCAAAGTTCTTTGGAAATTTCTTTTTCGGTCTTGTCGCGAGTTGCCACGATAGCGTGATAATGTGAATCTTTGCCTTCTTCTATGATCCAAAATCCGTGCATATATACAAATTCACCTATCGGGTCATCTTCTATATCATAGTGAATTTCTTTTTTTGTTTTTGGAAAGTCGGGAGTTTTCCGTAGGATGTAAGCTTCATTGTTATCATCGGCTTTTTCCTGCAAGTACAACTGTGCGCGAGTAACCAAACTTTTTACCAATT
>CAYPRS010000057.1:0-4720 GCA_964413235.1 uncultured Candidatus Saccharibacteria bacterium
AGTATTAGATTTGTCTATATAGATAGTACTTAGTATAATAAAAAGTAGTAGTTTTTATCATTTTTAAATTTTGTAGGATATTATGAACATAACAACCAAAAAACCAAAAAAAACACTTGATGCGACAATACCATATTTGATCATGCTACTTGCTTTTTCTATCCCTCTACTGTTTTTAAATTTTATTAATATCCCGCTTATTATAGGAAAGGGGAGTGTTTTGTTTATTTCAATCCTTGTTATTTTTGTTTTATGGCTTGTAGCAAGACTTAAAGATGGTAAATTTGTTGTACCCCAAAGTTCAATTTTAATTGCCGGAGTTGTTTTACCGATCGTTTTTTTAGTTTCCGCGATATTCTCGGAAGCTCCAAAAGTGTCTCTTATGGGCTTTGGATATGAAATTGGGACTTCCATGGCACTTTTTTTGTTTGTTGTTCTTATGTTTCTTGCTTCTTCACTTTTTCAATCACACAAAAAAATATTTCAACTTTATGTTTTATTGCTAATTGCGGGAGTGATCGTGTTTGCTTACATGGTGATACAGAATTTTTCTAACACTTTTGCTTTTTTGCCACGAACTATTGTTGGTACATACAATGATACGGCCATCTTCCTTGGTCTAACGGCAATAATCGCTCTTTCAACTTTAGAGCTCATTGCTCTTAGTCGGCGAATGAAGACCTTGGTGACAATATCACTTTTTATATCTTTATTTGGTCTTTTGATGATTAATTTTAGTTTTGTATGGAGTGTTCTTGGTATTTTCTCTTTAGTACTTTTTGTTTATGGTGTTTCATTTTTCAATAGTAATAATAAAGAACGCAAAATACCATTTTTCTCACTGGCTGTAATGTTACTAGCTCTTCTTTTGATGCTCCCCGGGCAAACTATTGGAGACTTTGCGGCAGAAAAATTTGGTATTGCGGATGCTGAAATTAGACCCTCTTGGAGCGGCACATCAGAAGTTATTAAATCTACCATAAAAGAATCTCCAATCTTTGGCGTTGGTCCAAATCGTTTTATAAACGCGTGGCTTGCTCATAAACCGGAGGGAATAAACAGCACGATCGCATGGAATACAGATTTTTCTTTTGGAGTAGGTATCATCCCCTCGTTTGCTATTACCGGCGGTATTTTAGGAATGCTGGCGTGGATCCTGTTTCTAGGTATTTTTATTATAAAAGGAGTGCAATTTGTTGTACTGTCGCGAGTTGAAACAGATAAGATATCACGTTATATGATGTTTTTGTCATTTATATCAGCCTTTTATTTATGGGTTATGTCCATATTTTATGTGCCTAATATTGTTTGTTTTTCACTAGCCTTTTTGTTTACCGGTATTTTTGTTTCTTCGCTTGTGCAATCTGGAATGATAAAAAAATACTCAGTATCATTTATTGGTGACCCAAGATTGAATTTTATTTCCGTATTAGGATTGATTCTCTTGATGGTAGTTTCGGTTTCAACAGGATATTTTCTTTTTCAAAGACTTACTTCAGTTGGATATTTTTATCAATACGATAAAGCTATTAACATTCATGGTGATTTAGATCTTGCGAAAGAAAAATTACAAAAAGCAATTAACCTCATGCCAAATGATACATATTATAGAAACTTATCCGGACTATATGTTGCTGAACTGAATACTGTTTTGAACAGTGAAGCAAAGGTTTCTGAAGAAACATTAAAAACTCAATTTAACGCTATTGCTCCAAAAATTGTTGAAAATGCTCTTCTTGCTACGGAGATTGACAAGACCAATTATTTAAACTGGATCACTTTGGCGCAATCATATACTTCGCTCATGCCGTTTCTTGAACAGCAAGAAGGGTACGATAAAGCAAAAGAAGCTTATGAGAAAGCTGTTTTGTATAACCCTCAAAGTCCGGCTATTCGGCTTTTACAAGCACGTCTTGAACTTGTTGTTGACAACAAGACAAAAGCAAAAGAATATATTCAAGAAGCAATTGGAATGAAAGATAATTATACGGAGGCAATTTTCCTGCTCTCTCAAATTCAGGCGGAAGAAGGAGACCTTGCTCAAGCGATCCAGTCAACAGAAGTCACATCTGTTCTTGCTCCGAACGACATCGGTGTATTTTTCCAGTTAGGATTTTTAAGATATAAAAATGAGGATTGGGAAAGAGCGATTTCTGCGTTTGAACGCGCTGTTGAGTTAAATGAATTTTATTCTAATGCACGGTATTTTCTAGGGCTCAGTTATGAAAAAGTTGGTAAAAGGGCAGAAGCGATCAAGCAATTTGAATTTATTGAAGAAATCAATCCTGACAACGAAGAATTAAAAAGCATTCTTTCTAATTTGTATAAAGGTAAGAAACCCTTTGCGATAGAACCATCGGCTCAACCTGTTCTTCCGCCGGAAGATCGCCCAGAGCTCCCTGTGGAAGAAGAATAAGCAGTGTGATACTATTATTGCAACGTGGTTCGCAAATTATTAAATTTATTGCAAAAAGAGTTTAACGGACTCCATGAGGCCGCTTTTCTCCTTGGGATCTTTGCTCTTTTTTCGCAAATAATGGCGGTTGTTCGCGATAGACTTTTTGCGCAAAAGTTTGGTGCCGGACCGGTGCTTGATATATATTACGCATCATTTCGTATCCCGGACCTTATTTTTGTTGCCGTTGCATCATTTGTGGCAATTACGGTTGTGATGCCGTTCTTTATTGAACATCTCAGTAAAAACAAAGAGAAAGCACGTGATTTTATAAACAGTATTTTTACGCTGTTCTTTTTTACAATTACTCTGGTTAGTATCATAGTATATTTCGCCACACCGGCTTTGGTGGAAAAGTTTTTCTCCGGTTTTGACACCATAGCAAAAGCAGATGTAATATCGTTGACACGAGTACTTCTCTTGTCTCCGGTACTTTTAGGTATTTCAAATATTTTTGCCAGTATTACACAGGCATTTCGAAACTTCTTTGTGTATGCGCTTAGTCCTGTTCTTTATAATATCGGAATTATTCTGGGATTGTTGTTTTTTTACCCTATTTATGGAATTATTGGACTCGCCTATGGCGTTATTTTAGGTGCTGTGTTTCATGTTCTTATTCAAGTTCCGGTTGTGGCGGCACATGGTTTCTTGCCAAAATTCTCTTTAAAAATAGACTTCAAAGAGATGAAAAAAGTTATTGTACTGGCAATTCCAAGAACCATTGGTCTGTCAGCTCAGCAGATTGTCTTATTTACACTGATTGCTTTTGCATCAAGCATGGCTATTGGTTCCATTACCATATTGCAGCTTTCTTTTAATTTACAGTCCGTACCGCTTTCTATCATTGGGGTAAGTTATTCCGTTGCCGCGTTTCCGACTTTGGCACGCCTTTATTCAAACCGCGAGACCAAAAAATTTATTGAGCAAGTATTAACCGCGGTTCGGCATATTATTTTTTGGTCAATACCGATCATGACGCTCTTTATTGTGTTGCGCGCGCAGATTGTCAGAGTTATTTTAGGGTCCGGTAATTTTGATTGGAACGATACGAGACTTACTGCCGCCGCTCTTGCTATCTTCGCGCTTTCCGTTGTGGCGCAGAGTCTTGTTTTACTTCTTGTCAGAGGATTTTATGCCGCGGGAAAGACTTTGATTCCGGTCGTTGCTAATGTATTTTGCGCGATATTAATTATTGTCTTAGCTTTTATTTTAAATAATTATCTTTTCCCAATTCCTTTTTTCCGCGATTTTATAGAATTTCTGCTTCGCGTTGAAAATATTCCCGGAACTAATGTTTTAAGTCTGCCTCTGGCGTATTCAACGGGAATGATCTTGAATGTACTTATCCTTTGGTATTTATTTAAACGTTATTTTAATATTGGTCATTATAAGAAAATACATAAATCTTTTCGTCACAGTTTATACAGTGCCGTAATAATTGGTTTTGTTTCGTATAATTTACTGGAAGTTTTTGATAATGTGTTTGATATCAACACTTTTTGGGGTATTTTCTTGCAAGGAGCACTCTCCGGCATAGGAGGTATGATTGCCGGCGTAACATTGCTATTTATGATAAAAAATGATGAAATGCGCGAGATACTAAAAGCAGTCCGACATAAATTTTGGAAAACAAAACCTATCATTCCGGATAAAATTGATCTGACATAGTTGATATGTTCACATTTCTGTTTGAGGTATAATCTAAATATTACAAATAGTCATTTAATTTTATGATGGAAGAAGAAGTAAAAAAATATATCAAACAACAGCTGGAAGCCGGCGCGAGCAGAGAAACGATAGAAAAAAGTTTAGAGGAGAATGGATGGACGCGCGAAGATATTCAAAACGCTTTTGTATCTTTTGATGTGCCAGAAAAATCTGAAGAATTACAGCCGAGTGTTGAGGAAAATGTGCAAGTCAGTGAAAATGAAACGCATGAAGAAAACGAAATAGAAACCAAAGAGATCAAAAGTTTTAGGTCTTTTCTTAAACTTTGTTGGAGGACGAAGACTTCGCGGCGGTCAATTAAATTAGGAACAATTATGTTTTTTGTGGGATTTTTCTCTTTTTTTGTTTTTTCAGCTCTAAAAATAAGTAATTTGCCAGACAGTTTTTTTCTACTGTCTTTAATAATAGAAGAAAATAGTATGCCTATTATTATAATTGGTTCTTTTGTTATTATTACAGGAATATGGTGGGGGATCAGAAAAAAAAGAAAAATCAACTTTTTCAATTTTTTGCTAACAATAATTACTCTTATTTTTC
>CAYPRS010000058.1:0-4719 GCA_964413235.1 uncultured Candidatus Saccharibacteria bacterium
GAAGCCAGTTCGATCTGCCTGCTGGAAGGCAGGCTGAAAGGAGAACTGTAGCCGAGTCCGGGGTAAGAAGCGAATACATGGAGCTTCGCAAGACCTTTTGAGATATTTTTAGAGCGAAGCGAATAAAAGATATCCAAAAGGTGTACAGCTCCTGTAAGGAGGAAGTTCTTAGTATTTTTAAGCTCTGCAAGAGCGAAGAAAATACTTAGAAACTTGACCCCGAGTCCTCCATTAGATAGCCCGCCTTTATGCTTGTGATAGAGTTAATTCCTTAAAAATCCCTCAACCTCTTTTTCTATTTTGCTCATTTCTTTCAGAGAAAACCATTTAATTCTTTTATCTCGTTTGAACCATGTTTTTTGTCGTTTGGCATATTGCCAGATAGCGGTATTTAATTGTTCCACCATTTCTTTTTTTGAAAGTTTTTCTTGCAAGTGCCAAGCAAGGTATTTATATTCAAGCCCCAATTCTTCCATTCTTTTCCATGATACGCTCTTTGTGTGTAGTCGTTTTACTTCAGCTATCATACCGCGTCGCAGGCGGGTGAGCAGCCGTCTGTAAATTCGTTCTTTGAGAATTTCATCAGTAGTCTTAATGCCAATTTGCAAGGCACCATATTTACTTGGAGACATGGTCTCCAAGTTAGGGACAAGCCCAAGTTCAGTGGCAATTTCTATAGCGCGAATAAGTCGGTGCGGATTATGTGGGTCAATATCTTTTGCGCGGCGCAAGTCAAGTTTTTTGAGCCGCGCGAACAGTTCTTCTATGGAAAGTTTTTTCAGTTTTTTGCGGAGAGTTGGATTTGGTTTAATTTCAGGGAAGATAATACCATCAACAACAGCTCGAATATAAAAACCGGTACCACCGCAGAGGATCGGTATCTTTCCGCGACGCGTAATATCCAAAATATCTTTTTCCGTTTCTCGTTTGTATCGGGCGACAGAATATCTACGTTGCGGACTGGCGACATCAAGCAGGTGATGAGGAATACCGCGCATTTCTTTTTTGGTTATTTTACCAGTGCCGATATCCATTCCTTTATATACCTGCCGTGAATCTGCGGAAATTATTTCACCATTAAACTTTTTGGCGAGAATTACAGCTAGGTCACTTTTCCCGGAGGATGTTGGTCCAAGAACAACGATTATTTTTTGTTTAAGTTTTTTCATCAATATAAAAAAAGTTTTATATTTCTTATCAATTCTATAACGTGGTTTTTATAAAAAAGTGTTAAGAAGGAGATTTTTTCTTTTTCTCCTCCTTCTGCTTTTCTTGTCTTCGAGGGCACTCGTCTTCATCTTTTAGCGGACAAATCTCACAAAGATATTTTGGTTTTCCTAGAAAAATTTTAAGTACCTCCTTTTTTTGTTGTTTAAGTTAAAACTTTCTTTGGTTTCACTATTCATAAATCTATATAAATCAACGAAAAGGTCAAGCTTTTGATTGTTTTCGTGGCATGCCACGAGGTAACATAAGTTACTTTTCGTGGTGCAGAGGTACTGCGCGAAGCTCGAACTTATTTTGAACAAAACAACTAAAAGTGGAACGCTTTCGCGTGCTTTCCACCGCCCGCCATCGCAATGGCGGGCTACTCACGCACGACGCGCGTGGTAACTCGTAACCTCTGCGTACACTAGGAATGCTCTGTGGCAACTCTCTCAACTCCACTGCGCCACTCTCACCTCGCTCCACTCGGAGAGCCACAAAAACAAAATTTTCCTTTTCCTTTTTCAAAAAAAGTTGGGGGGGCGAAAAAAAGGAAAAAACGCAAAGGCAAAATTTTGATTTTTGTGGGTTCGCTACAGTCATTCCAAAACAACAAACTAAACAAGTTTTATTGCTTACGCAATATAGTTTGTTGTTTCTCCATTTCTTTGCGAACTGTGGCGCTACGGCTGTGCTAGTGTGCTAGCTTGAGAGTACACTCGCCAACGAGAGTACCTCGTATGGCTGGTTCATACTTCGCCAATGCCTGATAGGTGTTCTCGGCTCGTTTAGTGGCTTCGATTAAAATCTTGTGTAAATCGTACCGAAAAGAAAAAGGATTGTGCTACACACAAGCAAATCACAGTGCGCTTTCCTTACAGGAACTGTACACCTTGTCGCTATTTTATTTTGCTTTGCTCATAAAATTGCTGACAAGGTCTTGCAAAAGTCTCCCAAACTTTCTCACCCCACCCACCCGATGCGCGCGCAAGCGTTGCTCCCTTATTACATTTTACTTAAAAAGTAAAATGTATATTTCACCGTTTGTAAAAAATTGATCTCCAGAAAAATTCTTACCGATGGTTGGTTTTACAAATTGCTCTTTTTGAGATAACTGTAATGTCCCAGAGTTTTGAATATCTGAAAACAAAAACTCCCGTTCTGTATCTATGCTAGGGTCTATTTTGTGTGTTACTCCCCATTTGATGTCGCATTTGATGCCGCTGTCTAAACTTGCTGTGCCAACATACACTCTTTTTCCGCTTAGAGTTTTGTAATCCGTTTTCCAAAATCGTGCATGGTGTCGCTGTCTTGCATTGTTTGTTTTTGTGGGTTTCTCAAAACCAAAATCATGTGTCTTTTTGTTCCAAAATGATGGTGTCATAGGAGCATTCAAGTATTCCCTTTTCAAAATTATGGCTTCAGTGATTTTAACGAATGAACACATGCTCACATTATCTGCAATATGCCAACCTGATTTTTCAAACATTCTGACAAATTCATCATCGTTATTTGCAAGAATAATAAAACTAAGAGGTTCTTGTTTTTTTCCTAGCAATGTTTCCGTATATTTTAGTTGTTCGGGTGTAAAAATATCCATTACATTTTGTACTGATATTTCTTGTGTATTTACTTGTTGTTGTTTAATTAGCGGATGATAATTAAAAGCAATAAAAATATATGAAGTAAGTGATAAGAAAATTAAAATTGCAGATATAGTTTGTGTTTTTGTTGTTGAAATAAATGTTACATCTTTTTTTCTCCATGAATAAATCCATTCCGAAATACTTATACCAATTATTAACCACAATGCTCCGACAAGATAACCGCCCCAGACATCGCTCACATAATGCACTCCAAGATACACACGACTAAAACCAATCAATAGTATTATTGCGAGTCCAACAAAAAATATATTTACTTTTGTTTTCCATTTTACGAAATGGCGGATAAGTATGTAAGTAAGAAAGCCATAAAAAGCAACTGCTATCGTGGCGTGTCCGCTTGGGAAAGAAAAGGAGTGTTCAGTATAAATTGCTAATTCAGGACGTGGACGATGAAAAATAATTTTGCTTATTACAGTAAAAAACTCTGCACCTACGATTGTAAGCAATAACGGTAAAATATATAATCTTTTGCGCCATAGCCACAAAATACCTATCACTGCTACAACAAAACCAAGCACAACTTGCCATTTCCCAAGAAGTGTTATCCATAGGAAAAATTGGGTAAGATCGGCATTTCTAAACAGTGCAAGCAGATTCATTACTCGTGTATCTACTGAAACAATGATGTCTGAGCTTATAATATCCTCGACAATACCGCCTAAAAGAGAAAGCGTGTATATGAAGCTGATAGCAAGTAGTGTTGTTGATAAGCCCCAAAATTTATTTTTATTAAATCGTGCTTTTATAAACTTGAAAAACACAGAGTGTTTTTCTGTAAACTTTTTAACATCTGAGTTCTCTGCAATTGCAATTTTTACTGATTGCCATATTGAGCGTAAGAAATTAAAGAGCTGTTTGCCCTTTATAATAACTAACCACTTCAATACATAGAGAACTGCAATGACGGAGAAAAAACCTACCAAAAATATACTTCCACGTGTTGACCATAAAGCAATTGTTTTCCAAGCTTGTCCAAACAAATATCCAAGTAGCAAGAAAGAGATAACCCAGCTAAAAGAACTAAATACAGACCAAAAAACAAATTTGTTTCTGTTCATTTTTGACATCCCTGCTATAAATGTAGCTGCTGGGCGAACAGGATATATAAATCTATCAAGAAAAATTGCTTTATTTCCGTGTTTGTTAAAAAATAATTGCCCTGTTTCCAAATATTTTGCTTTAAAAATTTTATTTTCATCTTTAAAAAATGTCCCGCCCATATGTTTTCCAAGATAATAAGAAATCATATCTCCAATTATCGCGCCGACAGCAGCAAACCAGATAACATCTCCAATATCCAAAAAACCTTGCGAAGACAAAAAACCGATATCGATAACCAACAGGGTTCCAGGGGAAATCAACCCTACAAAAGCAGTGGAGTCTATCAATAATATAAATAATACTATCCAGTATCCTAAAAAACGAAAATGTTCAATTGTTGGTAAAAGTGAATTTAAGAGGTCCATATTTTATTTTATTAAATCATCCACTCCAACATCAAGCGCTTTTGCAATTTTGGTCATGGTGTCAATTGTAGGATTGGTGTTTGCTCCTGACTCTATCTTGATTATGGTGTTGTAGGTAACATCAGCCAGCTTTGACAATCTGTCTTGAGAAACACCGACTTTCTCTCGATATTTTTTGATGTTTTTGGCGATTGTGGATTTCTTGTTTGCAGTCATTGTAATTTATTACTATAATGATAAGTATCCCTGTTGAGATTGGTTAATATATTACTATGATAACAAGAAATCGTAGAATAACCAAATGAGATTTTGTTCTTTTACACTCGTAGCGAACCCACAAAAATCAAAATTTTGCCTTTGCGTTTTTTCCTTTTTTTCGC
>CAYPRS010000059.1:0-4647 GCA_964413235.1 uncultured Candidatus Saccharibacteria bacterium
TTTCTCTCTCTTTTCTTTCTCTTTTTCTCTTTTTTCTAATATCCCAAAAACGGTGGAATCGCGAAATAATAAGATAAAGAAAGATAGTTATAAAACCCCATTCACTCCATGTGTCAGGAAGAAATTTTTTCCCATAAAAGGCACTAGCCAATAAAAGATTTTGTTTTTCTTTCTTTGTTTTATTAAAACTTATCTTTGTATCAATATTACCTTTTTCATCAATAGTAAAGAACTGCTCGCGAAGAGTAGAACCCCAAGCAAAAACTCCTCCTAAAGAATCCTTGTCTGGTTTTTTGTCGCTAGTTTCATCTTTTGAGCTACCACTCTCTGTTAAATTTTTATTAGTTGTCTCGTCAGCGGTATTGTTAATTGATTGGTCATAAGTCTTTTCACTGTCCCCTAAAGAATTATTCTCATCCGAAATTCCCGCAGCGCTACTTTTTTGTCCTTGTGTGGTAAAACTTGCAATAGCGCTTCTGCTAACACCGGCGCTTGCTGTCGCCACTGTCCTATAATAATATATCGTACCCGGCAAAAGTCCGGAAACTGTTTCTTTCATTTCAACACTTGAACCGCTCTTAAGTTTTTTAGCGGGAGTAACTCGCCTTAAAGATCTTGTTGTTCCCCATTCAAACCAACCACGGGTAGGAACATCTTCGGTAACTATGGTGCTGGAGAGTGTAGCTGTTGTATTTGTAATCAGAGGAGTTTTTGTTGATAGCACTCTCGGTTTCAAAGAAGAAATTATTTGCGGGCAATTGCAACACACTACACATTCTCCATTTAATGATCCGCTGGTTTGATTTGTGTTTGTTTGCTGAGTTGAATTATTGTCTGAAGAGATTGAATTTCCACTACCGTCGTTGTCTATGATAAAAGTTTTAATCTTTCCATATTTAATCACATTTGAATTTTCTTTTCTGCCAACGGCTCGATATGAATATATTACTCCGGGGTCAAAACCATAAGCAAGAGAAATAAAATCTTGTGTGCCTTTTACCTTATTCTTAATTGAACTTTCTTCAAATTTTCCATTTTTCCCATATTCAAACCAAACGCTAGCATTATCATTATTGTTGTTACTAACAAAACCACTAAATACTGACATATTTTTATCTAACTGCGTTGGTAATTGCGTAACAACAAAAAAGTTATTAGCAAAAGAGCTTTTGGGAATTAGCATAAACAAAGAAACTGTCATCAATACAAAAATTGCCAAAGACAATGGCCGATTTAAGTTTTTTTCTTTGGAAATTAAAAAATTCATGTTGTTATTTGTTGTAAAATACTATCACATTTTTAATAATTTGTCAATAGCACGTTATTTTACCCTCTCATTTATCCCTAAAAAGAAAAAATAAGATTGTTTTTTAGAGTAAAAAACGATATCATTTAGAAGTAATGGTACATTTTGATGAAACGCAACAAAATAAACAAATAGAACTTCTCCACAAACAAGAAGAGGAACATTTGATACAAACACTTTCTCAAAAATACAATATTCCTTATATTCACATCACACCTCACCTTGTTGATATTGAAGCCCTCCCTTTTCTGGAAGAAGGAGTCGCCCGAGACGCTCGCGTGGCAGTTTTTGGCAAAGGACCAAAAAAACAACTAAAAGTTGCCGTTTTTTCTCCTCATAATGAAAAAACTGAGGATCTTTTGCAAACACTCCAACAAAAAGGTTTTATTGTTACAACATACATGGCTTCAAAAGAAAGCCTTAATACTGTTTGGAAACGCTACAAAGAAATTTCCCACGCAGAACGAACAAACGCAGGGGTTCTTGATGTGACAAATGACGATATAAGTATTTTAATGGAAGGTGTTACAAATTCACCGGCTGTTACCAAAAAGATCAATGATCTTCTCCATGTAAAATCCGCGCGCAAGTTGTCTCGTCTTTTTGAATTGATCCTCTCAGGAGCATTCGCTGTCAAATCTTCCGATGTTCATATGGAACCTCAAGAAGATGTCGTGCGAATTCGTTATCGTATAGACGGAGTGCTTCAAGATATTTGTTTTATTGAACAAACTTTATATCGCAGAATAAGTACTCGTATCAAGCTTTTGTCGGGACTTAAACTCAATGTAGTTAAAGATACTCAAGACGGTCGTTTTAGCGTAAAATTTAAAAATACTAATATTGAAGTACGAACATCTGTTCTCCCGGGACAATATGGAGAATCTATTGTACTCCGAATTCTTGACCCGGAATCAATTTCAGTTCCTTTGGAAGAGCTGGGAATAAATGCTCATCTTCTTAAAATATTAAATAAAGAAATTTCCAAACCAACAGGAATGATCCTGACCACCGGTCCTACCGGCGCCGGCAAAACCACTACTCTTTATGCTTTCCTTAAAAAAACCCTTCAACCCGACATAAAGATCATCACCATTGAAGATCCGATCGAATATCACGTCAAAAACATTGTCCAGACCCAAGTTAGTAAAAAAACAAACTATACTTTTTTGAGCGGTTTACGCGCGGCTCTACGGCAAGACCCGGATATTATTATGATCGGTGAAATTAGAGATTCTGAAACAGCCAAAATTGCTGTTAACGCCTCTCTGACCGGACACCTTGTTTTCTCAAGTCTGCACACTAATTCAGCAGCTGGAACCATTTCTCGCCTTATTGATCTGGAAGTCAACCCTAAAGTGCTTACCACAGCTCTTAATGTTTCTATGGCGCAACGTTTAGTACGAAAACTTTGCGTTAATTGTAGAGTTCCCGTAGAACTAACAGAAGAAAAAAAAGGTTTTTTTGAAAAGATGATTGAAAAAATACATAAAAAGCAACCGGAAAAAGATATTTCTCTGGGTACGATCTGGAAAGCAAGTGATACTGGCTGCGTTCATTGTAACGCTTCCGGTTACAGTGGAAGGATTGGTATTTACGAAGCGATTTTAATGACCAGTGATATGGAAGATGTTTTAATAAAAAATCCCAGCGAGAAAGAGCTTTTGCAGATAACAGAAAAACAAGGAATTTTAAACATGAGAGAAGATGGTATAGTTAAAGTTTTGGAAGGAACTACTTCGTTGGAAGAATTAGCGCGTGTTGTTGATATAGAAGAAGATCTTTAAAAAAGAAATCCGGCACCTTTAACGAAGGGTGCCGAAGAAAAATTATGTATATAAACCCTCAACAAGACTAGGGTTGTTACCTACCCAGGGATTATTCCAGTATGCGTAAAAATTCGCAACCAGAAAGTCCGAACAAAGAGTAAGAGGGTACCCTGAAACCTTTTTTCTAAAATACGTCTTGCTGAGGAATTTATATACATAATAAAAAAGAACCGAATCAAATTAATAAAGCTCATAAACCTCTAAACAATTCTTATAATATGGGTACTAGAAGTTAAGTATTTCTCGGGGGATTATTCCAGTGAAACTTGTTTTAAAAACAAGAACCAGAAAGTCTCTGAAAGATACCGTAGAAGTGTCTCTGGGAGACACTCAATTATTTAGAGGTTTATAAACTGGATACAATGAACAAAAGATGGTATGCTGTTTTATAAGAATTTAAGTAATTCTTATAAAATGGGTGCTTAAAGTTCGTTAGAACAAAAAACTATTGCTGTCAACTTTTCGAGAGGAAGTCTATCATAAAAAAATATTTATGTCAAGGGGTTTAAACACAGAAAAAGCGGCTTTGTTTCTTGACCAAACATTGCGACCAACCGAGTGGAATGATTATGTTGGACAGAAAAAGATAAAAGAGAATTTAAAAATACTACTTCAAGCCGCCAAAGAACGCGGACATTGTCCGGAACACCTCCTTTTCTACGGTCCACCCGGGCTTGGAAAAACAACACTCTCTCATTTAATAGCAAATGAAGTGGGCGGGCAAATGAAAATAACGTCAGGACCCGCTATTGATAAAGTGGGTGATCTTGCTTCTCTTCTTACCAACCTATCTCCCGGAGATATTCTATTTATAGATGAAATACATCGCCTCAATAAAATGATAGAGGAAGTCCTCTACCCCGCTATGGAATCCGGTGTACTGGATATTATTATCGGCAAAGGTCCCTCTGCAAGAACTATCCAACTTGAGCTACCCGCCTTTACTCTAATCGCCGCCACCACTCGCATTGCTCTTTTGTCTTCCCCTCTGCGGTCACGTTTTTCCGGCGGAATTTTTCGTTTGGAATTTTATAACCAAAATGAAATAGCTCAGATCATTAAGCGCTCCGCAAAAATTTTAGGGTTTGAAACGCAAGATAGCGCAGTTGATGAGATCGCTCGGCGAAGCCGCTTTACACCGCGAACCGCAAATTACTTTTTGAAACGATGCCGCGATTTTGCGCAAGTCAATAAAAAATCGTTGGATAAAAAAGCCGTCAAAGACACTTTGGAACTTTTGGAAATAGATCAAGAAGGGCTTACTGTAACAGATCGGCAAATACTGGATATTATTATCAATAAATTCGGTGGCGGTCCGGTCGGCTTGAGCACTATCTCCGCTTCACTGGGAGAAGAAACAGATGCTATTGAAGAAATCAATGAGCCATATCTAATGAGGCTTGGTTTTCTGGAGCGAACACCGCGAGGACGAGTAGCAACCGAAGCGGCATATGAACATTTGGGAATTACGCCGCCGGAGAATATTAATAAAAAATTGCTTTGAATCTTAAA
>CAYPRS010000060.1:0-4636 GCA_964413235.1 uncultured Candidatus Saccharibacteria bacterium
GATATCATATTGATATACAGTACATTATATCAATTGAAAGGCAAGAGTTCTATAGTTAATGTTATAAATCCGCTTTCTGAACAGTTTGTTATTTAGTATAATAGACCAATGGAAAAAAATAAAATTGTAGCTTATACCGATGGAAGTTCGCTTGGTAATCCGGGTCCCGGAGGATGGGGTGCAGTTATTATGTTTCCCGAAAACAGTGTGATGGAGCTTGGCGGAGGAAATAAGAAGACGACAAACAACCGTATGGAACTTACCGCGGCGATAGAAGTTTTTAAAAAAGTTGCTATCACTCCCGGAGATGTTGAGATACACACAGATTCGCAGTATGTAAAAAACGGAATTACAAAATGGGTTCACGGCTGGCAGCAAAAAGGCTGGATGACCGCCGCCAAAGAACCGGTGCTCAATCGCGATCTATGGGAGGAGCTTATTGAAGAAGAAAAAAGGCGAAAGCAATTTGGCGAAGTTTTGTGGCAGCATGTTATCGGACATATCGGACACGCGGGCAATGAACGCGCGGATACTATCGCCACTTCTTTTGCGGGAGGGAAAGAGGCGGAACTTTACGAAGGTAAACTTGATACATATAAAATAGATCTGTCTATAAAAGGCGATGAGAAAATGTCTGCCGAGAAGTCTGAAAAAAAAGCGCGCGCGAAAGCAAAAGCATATTCATATCTCTCTCTTGTGGACGGTGTACCGCAGCGCCACAGTACATGGGCGGAATGTGAAACGCGGGTCAAAGGAAAACCTGATGTAAAATTCAGAAAAGCAATCTCTGTTGAAGAAGAAAAAGAGATATTGAACGATTGGGGAGTTTCTTTAGACAATTAGAATAATAACAGTAAACTTGATGGTGCGACCGTCAAAATTTTGCCAAATTCCGGGTGCATGAAAAATTCCACTTTATATTGTTTTGTCGTCTATTTTTGTTTGGGGACAGTATTCCGTTATTTTATAGACGTAGGGATTATCTTTCCGTTATTTCTTGTCGCTCTTGCGGGGCTTCTTTCCTTTCTTTCTAATAAAGGAGGATATAAAACAAAAAAAAGTTTATTCGTTTTTCTGGTAGTATTCGGATTTTTTCTTGGCGTATTGCGTTTTGACATGGCGGAACAAAATTCTTCCGCGCACGTGTTACAGAGTTTTGTCGGAGAGACTGTAGTGATGGAGGGAGTCGTGATAGAGGAGCCCGACGAAAGAGAGAATAGCATAAGATTTATTGTTGCTTTGGATAAAATTTTTTTGGAGGAGGAGAGTTTTGATATTGAAACCAAGAGTATTGTAACCGCTCCTCTTTATCCCAAATGGAACTATGGCGACAAAATTGTCCTTGAGGGTGTCCTTAAGAAACCGGAGAACTTTTCTTCAGATCTGGGACGAGAATTTAATTATGTCGGATATCTTGCCAAGGACGGGATCTATTATCAAATGTTCAAACCAAAGATAACTTTACTTGGGTCTGGCGAGGGAAACTTTATAAAAGCAAAACTTTTTGAATGGAAAGGTGGATTTTTAAAAAACATTTCACGTGTTATTCATGAACCGTATGCCGCGCTTTTGGGAGGGCTGACCGTTGGCGCGAAACGATCTCTCGGAGAAGATTTGCTTGACGACTTTCGGACGACAGGACTTATTCATATCGTCGTACTTTCCGGTTACAACGTAACGATAATTATTATTGCTTTGATGTGGTTTCTCTCTTTTCTTCCGAGACGTATAACAGCAACTCTTGGAATTATATGTATTGCTTTGTTTGCAATAATGACCGGTGCCGGCGCAACGATCGTCCGCGCGTCGGTGATGGCGGCTCTTATTGTTCTCGCGCGGACTATCGGACGAAAAATTGATATTCTACGATTGCTTTTTATTACCGGATTTTTGATGGTTTTGCACAATCCATACATTGTGATGTTTGATCCATCTTTCCAACTTTCTTTTATGGCGATGCTCGGATTAATTTTGCTTGCTCCGCTTTTTGAATCGCGCCTGAAATTCATTCCGAAAAAATTCGGTTTTCGTGAAATTGCGGCGGCAACCATTGCCACGCAAATTTTTGTTCTTCCTCTTCTTCTCTATATGATGGGAGAAATTTCACTGGTGGCGATCGTGGTGAATTTGCTCGTAATTGTTTTTATTCCGATCACAATGTTTCTGGGATTTGTAACCGGCGTGCTCGGGTTTATAAGTTACACTGCTTCGTTTGTCTTTGCTCTGCCGACATTCATTTTTCTTTATTACGAGATTACGATCGTGGAATGGTTTGCACGACTTCCATTCGCATCAATCGCAATCCCGAGTTTTTCACTAATTCTAATGTTTGGAGTTTATCTATTGTATGGAATTTGGCTGTGGCGTTTACACAAAAACCGCGCGGTTTTACCCGCGACATCCTTGGAAAAATTTTAGTTCCCACTTTTTTAGTTACGTGTATAAATTACTATGAATATCAATATCAACAAAGATTACGCTCCCATCTTTTTCCAGCATATAGAGAGCGCAAAGATCTCCGGTTATATTTATACTTCGGTATCCTTTATATTTTCCTTGAAGCAAATGATTGTGTAAAAGTGGATTGAACGGATTATTCAGAAATACATCCCGACGTTTTTTAAACTTCTTTTTTTGAGCAGCACGAAGTTTCGCGTATTTCTTTTTAAAATTTTTATGAAAACGAATTCGCATGATTATTCCAGACTGTCCAAATAGTTATCCATTTCTTTGCTTGATGAAAAAGAGGTAGACAGGTTTTTACCTTTTTCAATATCTTTATGAACACTTGTGAGTAATTTTTCAAGTTGAAGAGTCATGGTGGGTGAGAGAGATAGATTGACTTCTTTCTCGCGAATAAATTGTTTTAAGTACGCGTTTACCACAGTGCTTAGTGGTACACCAAGTTCGGCTGCGATACGTCGTGCTTCATCTTTAACATCTTTGTCTGTTTTGATATTTAATACTGTTTTAACCATATGTTCTATTATATACACAACGGTTAGACGTGTCAATGTGTATATAATATCTAATATTATTTGCTATACCAAGATTAATTATAAATAATTCTCTTTATTATGAAAGAACGACAAAAACAAAACGTACCACAAAAATTGATGGAACAGAAAAATGATATATTTAGAATTAAACCGTCTCACATTAAAACAAAAGAATATACTGTATTTGATGCTACCCGTGATAACAAAGGAAAGAGTCTTAAAGCAAATGATCTTATAAACATTCTTGACACTATTTAAAATCCACTTGGAAGTTTTGTTTCCAAGTATTGACAACACAACCGTTGTATATATAATGGTTGTATATGACCAAAACACTAATAAACATAAAAACCGATACTAAAGTAAAAAAAGAAGCGCAGAAGATCGCCAAAGAGCTTGGTGTTCCTTTGAGTACGGTGGTGAATGCGTATCTTAAAGAATTTGTTCGCGAACGTTCTGTCAGACTGTCTCTTGATCCACAGCTACGACCGGAGGTGGCAAAGATGCTTTGTGAGGCGAGTGAGGACTACAAAAAAGGTAGGAATATTTCCGGACCGTTCAAAACAGCAAAGGAAGCCATCAATCATCTTGATAGTCTTAAATAATTTTCATGTACGTTCATTTTCATAAAAATTTTGACAAGAAGTATCTGAAGCTTCGTACAAAAGAAAAAAATAAAGTTAAAGAACGTATAAGTCTTTTTTCAGAAAATCCTTTTGACCCGCTTTTACACAACCACCCACTATTAGGAAGATATCAAAGATATAGAAGTATCAATATTATTGCAGACATTCGCGCTTTGTATGAACCAATTTCTGATAACGAAGCACTTTTTGTATTTCTAGGCATACATAATGAACTTTATTCGTAGAACCTGTTATTGTTTATAAACAGCGTGATCTCCAATAGCAAGAAGAACCACTTTGTCATCAGACAAATATTGAAAAACTATGCGGGTTTTGTAGTTTATAGAAAAGCCGTAATACTTTTTTAATCGTCCTTTAAGTTTATGCACCTTAAGAAGTTTATGGTGTTTTGATTTTTTAAACAATTCAATTTTTTCAAGTACTTCCTCTTGAAGACCTTCTTCAAGAATTTTAAATTGTCTTACAAAAGTTGGTTTAAAATAAACTTCCATATTAAAGTTTCTTTGCCAACTTTCTTAGATCACCGGACAATGTCGGTTCTTGCTCGGCTTTTAATACGGCAGCGACTGCTTCTTCTTCAGCAAGCAGGTTGAGGGCATAACGAACAACTTCGGCTTTGTTGGACCCGTGAGTTTTTGCAAAATCTTTAACAAATTTTTCAAGATGAGAGGGTAATGGTACGGATAAAGTAGTCATGATAAAGTATGATTATTTAATATGATAATATCATATACTATCTATTTTTTCTGTCAAAGTTTTTTGTGCAGATAGTATCACTTGGTTACTTGGAACTCCGAGTTTCAAGTTCTTCAAATTTAAGTGAACTGGTTATTTATGGGTGAGGATAGTATAGTGAAAAGGTGGAAGAAAGTGTTAATCTAACGGTATGGAATTTTTTAAAATCGTTATTATATTTATAGGTGTCTCCTCCATTGTTGGAGTGATTATTGGCTTGTTAAGTAGAAGATTCAAAATAATCGAGGAGATTAT
>CAYPRS010000061.1:0-4587 GCA_964413235.1 uncultured Candidatus Saccharibacteria bacterium
CAGTTTGGTTTATTGACAATTTCGGCAATATAAAAACAACTCTATTAAAAGGAGAATTTGATTTAGATAATAGTCGCACTTTTAAAATAAAAATAGGCGAGCAAGTCAAACAATTTAATTTTTACGATTCTCTCAAAGACCTTCCCAGTGAATCAATAGGTTTGGTTTTGGGAAGTTCCGGTGTTGAAAACAACAGATTCATTGAGATAATGATGAGAGGTGGAGACGCCGCTCTGAAATTGGGAGCAAAAACAGGAGATAGAATTGAGATATTGTAAATTATATTTTGTAGCTTGCTTTGAACAATTGTTATTACTATTGTTAAGTATATGAGAATATCAAAATTACATATTGCCTTGATCTTAATACTAGTTGCGGTTGTGGCTTTTGCTGTTTTTTCAGATCACGCGAATCATGATAATAGATCTAATAATGGTACTGTAGCATGTACCACGGACGCGAAGATTTGTCCCAACGGTACAACAGTAGGACGTATCGCGCCAGATTGTGAATTTGCGCCGTGTTCTAGCGATAGCGACGATAATGGCGAGATAATCGGTGGACAACGCGATGTTTATGGATGCCTCTCTCCGGCAGGATATATTTTTGTGGAAAGTATCGGTGCTTGCGCGCGAGATTGGGAAATTGACAGTGAAGACAAACGAAAAGCCGCACGGATCGCGGTGGAGTATGTTGGTTTTAAAAAAGGTCTCACTGTGTCAGACATTAAAATTCTCAAATGTCTGGGATGTTTTGATATTATTTTAGATCGTAAAATAGTATCATTAAGAAATTGGGAAGTTTCCTCGGTGGATAATTCAAAGCCACAAATACTGGATGACAAAAATGATGATATTCCTGTTTCTATTGAAAGTGACTTTGACATAAAGATCGTATACGGAACCAGTCAAAGTGTTGACATTGCTCCTTTAATAAAAGATTGCAAAGCACGCGGTGGTGTACGTTCAATACTTGCGGAGATCCATGCGAGCCGGAAGCGGAGATGTGTATAGATGTTTGTATGTTTACGTGTGAATCTATTCCTATAACACCGTAAAGATAGTTAAAAAAATCTTTCAAAAATTTTATACTAAACAAAAATCCTTGGGATATCCCAAGGATTTTTGTTTGTATTGTGATTTGATGATCCTATCTCTTTTTTCTTCGGGCGACCTTGATTCTTACTAATGATCTCTCCAGTGCGGCGGTTACATCTGCGAAAGCTACATCAGACATTCTGTCTTTTTCTTCTAATGATTTTTCAGCTCTTTTCTTGGCTTCTTGCGCTCTTTTTTCATCAATATCTTCAGCTCTCTCGGCGATGTCTGTCATTATGATAATGCTGTTTTTTTTGACCTCAATAAAGCCATTGTAAACAGCCATCTGAATTTTTTCACCTTCGTTCTTTATGGTCAACTCCCCATGTTTCACGGTACTGATCAAGGGAATATGATTGGCAAGAATTGTTATTTCACCATCCGTTGTTGGTAAGGTAACTTGCTCAACTTCTCCTTCATAAGCGATTTTTTCCGGTGTGATGATTTGCAGATTTATTTTTACCCCGTTAGAATTTTTTTGTTCTTTCATGATTTACTTTTTTATTTTTATAACCCGATGAAATTTAGATTTCTAACAGGATTCACAGAATTATTTTTTTATGTATTAACTTTTATCAGCGACGAGGAGCCAAAGTATTATTTTCCAACTTCATCTATTCCGCCTTTCATATAAAAATCATTTTCATTCTTGTCATCGTGTTTACCCTCCAATATTTCTTTAAATCCTTTTATAGTATCTGCCAGAGAAACATATTTCCCTGAGCTTCCGGTGAAAACTTCCGCCACAAAAAATGGCTGTGAAAGGAATCTTTGGATTTTTCTAGCACGAGAAACCAGAAGTTTGTCTTCATCCGCCAATTCTTCCATTCCCAAAATAGCAATTATATCTTGCAAATCTTTATATCTCTGAAGAATTTTTTGCACTTCACGAGCAATTTTATAGTGTTCTTCTCCTACGGTATTCGCATCCAAGACGGTGGAAGTTGATTCCAGCGGATCTACCGCCGGATAAATTCCAAGTTCCACCAATGATCTGGAAAGAACGACCGTTGAATCAAGATGAGAAAAAGTCGTGGCGGGAGCCGGATCGGTAAGGTCGTCGGCGGGAACGTAAATTGCCTGAACTGAAGTGATGGATCCTTTGTGAGTGGAAATAATTCTTTCCTGCAGTTCTCCCATTTCCTCAGCTAGTGTCGGCTGATAACCCACAGCGGAAGGCATTCTTCCCAAAAGAGCGGAAACCTCGGAACCGGCTTGAGTAAATCTGAAGATATTATCAACAAAAAGCAAAACATCTTTTCCCATTTCGTCCCTAAAATGTTCCGCCATGGTAAGAGCGGAAAGAGCCACTCTCTGTCTGGCTCCAGGTACTTCGTTCATTTGTCCGAAAACCATAGCCGTTTTATCAAGCACACCGCTTTCTTTCATTTCGTGATACAGATCATTTCCTTCTCTGGTTCTCTCGCCAACTCCGGCAAAAACAGAATATCCGCCGTGCTCTTTGGCAATGTTTCTGATAAGCTCTTGGATCAGAATAGTTTTTCCTACTCCGGCACCACCAAACAGCCCGACTTTTCCCCCTTTTATGAAAGGAGCGATTAGATCTATCACTTTGATCCCGGTTTCAAATATCTCAGTTTTAGTGGATTGATCCGTGAATTTTGGAGGCTTACGATGAATAGGGGAGCGCTTTTCGGGTGTTTTTGCACTCTCAATCTCATCAATCGGTTCGCCGAGCACATTATACATTCTGCCCAAAACTTCTTCTCCTACGGGTACTGTGATAGTAGAGCCGGTATCTTCTACTTCAACTCCTCTTTGGAGTCCATCGGTTGATCCCATTGATACTGTTCTGACCACATTTGCTCCCAGATGTTGGACTGTTTCAAGAATAAGTTCTCCTCCGTTTTTTGTTTTTATTTTAAGAGCGTTGTATATAAAAGGAAGCTCTCCTTGAAATTCAACATCAACAACAGCGCCAATTATTCGTACTATTTTTCCTGTCCCGTTAGAAGTTTTCATATTAATCTAATATATTTGATAATTAATAATATTTATTTGTTCTTATTTTTAACTTTCTTGTGCTATGACCCCTGCCGTGATCTCACTCATTTCTTGAGTAATCTTTTGTTGTCTGATGTAATTATAGGTCAGATTTAATTCCTCAAGCATTTCTTTCGCGCTGTTCGTCGCGTTTTTCATGGCCACCATGCGCGCGCTATGTTCCGATGCGTTTGATTCTAAAATAATATGATAAACTTGTATTTCAATTAAACTTGGCAAAAGATTACGCAAGACTTTTTCCGGTGACGGTTCAAATTTATATTCAATATTATTATTCCCATTCCCATTTTTGTCTTTGCTTTCGGTCATATCCCCAATTTCTTCTATTGTTTTTTTCACACTCTTTTTTGTCAGAGGGAGGATCTTTCTTACTTCAACATATTGCCTTAATGTTGAAACAAAATTAGTATATACGGCTACTGCCGCGTCAAATTTTTTATTGGTAAAATCGTCTATAAGTAATTTGGAAATGGGCAGTGTTTCTTTGAGCTCCACCGAATCTCCGATTTTATTAAAAACAGCAACAACATTGGCATTTTTTCTTTTAAAATAACTTTCCGCTTTTTTCCCAATAGTTACTATGCTTATGTTTTTGTCTTGGTTCTCGTCTATTATTTTTTGAGCACTTCGGAGAATATTACTATTTAAGCCCGCACACAGACCTTTGTCCGAAGTTACCACAAAAAGACAAATATTTTTAATCTTTCTCTTTTCAAGTAAAGTATGTTTTTCTGATCCTGCTGATTCGCTGACATTTTCAAGAATATGAAGAGCGACCCGCGTATAAGGTCTTGCCATTAATGCGACAGCTTGACTTTTTTTCATTTTTGAAGCCGAAACCATCTCCATCGCTTTTGTTATTTGCGAAGTGCTTTTAGTTGATTGTATTTTTCTTTTTATTTGTTGCGCTGTCTTCATGGTAACGATTTAACAATTTGGCAATATTACAAACTTTTTTTAAACTCTTCAATTTGTTCTCTAAGTTTCTTGTCCGTATCTTTGGAAAGGTCTCCTTCTTTAGCGATCGTGTCCAAAGTGCTCTTATTCTTTTCTTCCATGTATTCCAGTAATTTTGTTTCAAAATCTTTTACTTTTTCAATTTCAACGTCGTTAAGAAAACCATTAATGGTTGCAAAAATTATTACAACTTGAGATTCCATTGACAGCGGCGCGTACTGATCTTGTTTTAATATTTCGGTAAGGCGCTTTCCTCTTTCAATTCTCTCTTTTGTTTCTTTATCAAGATCACTTGAGAATTGCGCAAAAGCCGCCAGCTCTCTGAATTGCGCAAGTTCCAACCTTAATTTACCGGCTACTTTTTTCATGGCTTTTGTCTGTGCGTTTGATCCTACGCGAGAAACTGAAATACCGGGATTTACCGCAGGTCTTATTCCTTGATAAAACAGGTCTGTTTCAAGGAAGATTTGTCCGTCCGTGATTGAAATTACGTTAGTGGGGATATAAG
>CAYPRS010000062.1:0-4576 GCA_964413235.1 uncultured Candidatus Saccharibacteria bacterium
GAACGCGTAACAAATTCAGCACTCTTGCCTTTGTTCCACTGTTTAACAGGTCGTAAATAACCAACTACTCGAGAATAAATCTCACAAGAACTTCCGCATTTAGGACACGTTGCAACTTCACCCGAAAGGTATCCATGTACCGGACAAATACTAAATGTCGGCGTAATGCTAAAGTAAGGCAATTTATAATTGTTGCATATCTTTCTGACAATATTTTTTACCGCGCTTGGATCCTGTATCCTCTCACCGGCAAAAAAATGAACAACCGTACCGCCCGTGTATTTTGTCTGCAAATTATCTTGTGCCTCTAAAATCTCAAACGGATCATCAGAATAATTTACGGGAGTATGCGTAGAATTTGTATAAAAAGGATTTTCTACTTCTTTACCTCTGCCATTAGCAAAAATAATATCTTCAAATTGCCTTTGGTCGATAAGCGGCAAACGATATGACACTCCTTCCGCCGGTGTTGCTTCCAAATTGTAGTTATTGTTGGTTTCTTTCTGAAACTCAAGTAATTTGTCTCGCATAAAATCCAGTATTTTCTCCGAAAGCGATTTTCCTTCATCTGTTGCGATATTTTTCCCCATAAAGTTCATCATAGCTTCATTCATACCGATAAGTCCGATAGTAGAAAAATGATTTTTCCAATATTTTCCGTATGTTTTTTTTATTGCTTCTAAATATCTTTTTGTGTACGGATACAAATCGTTTTCTGTTAGTTGTTCAAGCATTTTTCTCTTTATCTCCAAGCTATTCTTGGCTAAAATCATAACTTCTTCAAGGCGAGAGAAAAATTCTTTTTCTGTTTTTGACGTATATCCTATTCTAGGCATATTTATTGTCACGACACCAATAGAACCGGTGAGAGGATCTGCTCCAAACAGACCGCCTCCTTTCCTTTCAAGTTGTCTGTTGTCAATACGCAATCTGCAGCACATGCTCCGCGCATCTTCCGGATTCATATCCGAATTAACATAATTTGAGAAATACGGTATTCCATATTTCGCGGTTGCTTCCCAAAGCATACTGATCTCTTCATTGTCCCAATCAAAATCTTTAGTGATGTTATATGTCGGAATTGGAAATGTAAAAACTCTTTCTTTGGCATCACCTTCTGTCATAATTTCCAAAAACGCCTTGTTGAGAAAATTCATTTCTTTCTGAAATTCTTTATATGTTTCTCTTTGCGGTTTGCCGCCAATAATAACGCTTTGGTCTTTGTAGTGCGCCGGTACAACAAGATCCATGGTTATATTGGTGAACGGTGTTTGAAAACCTACGCGCGTCGGTACATTAATATTAAACACAAATTCTTGCATGGCTTGTTTAACTTCTTTGTATGTTAATTTATCATATCGGATAAACGGCGCGAGCAACGTATCAAAACTGGAAAATGCCTGCGCGCCCGCGGCCTCTCCCTGCAATGTATAAAAAAAGTTAACAACTTGACCCAATGCGCTTCTGAAATGATTAGGAGGTGCACACTCAATCTTTCCTTGAACTCCTCCAAACCCTTCAGTAAGAAGGTCATCCAAGCTCCAGCCTACACAATAAACTGAAATTGAACCAAGATCGTGCAGATGAAAATCTCCATTTATATGAGCTTTCCTTATTTCCTTCGGATATATCTTATTGAGCCAATAGACTTTACTTATCTCAGAAGCCACATAGTTGTTTAAACCCTGAAGTGAAAAATCCATGTTGCTATTTTCTTTTACTTTCCAATCCAGCTTTTGTAAATATTGGTCAATAAGATTAACGTGCGATGTTTTTACAATCTCGCGCATTTGCGCGTGTTGTTCTCTATATAAAATGTACGATTTGGCTGTTTTTTTATACTTTGACGCAATTAGTACATTTTCAACGATATCCTGCACATACTCCACGGACGGAATACCAGCGCCTATCGCTTTTTTGATCTGTTCAAGAACCAATTTAGAAAGCGCCTCTGCTATTGATTCATCAAATTCTTTCGTGGCTGCTCCGGCTTTGGTAAGAGCAGAAACAATTTTTTTGGGGTCAAATTGGACGATATTACCATTTCGTTTTTGTATTTGAGAAAGTGCTTTTACTGGTGGCATATTTTATATAATTTATATTACTGATAATTCAAAGCATTCAAAGACATCAAACGCCACCGAATATTGGCGACATTTTTAGAACTCTGAAAGAATTTTAAAAGAAAATATTTTACGTCTCAATATTTAACGTATTTATATTTTACCATGCATTTAATATGAATTTTTTAGAACTATATACA
Source organism: uncultured Candidatus Saccharibacteria bacterium (assembly GCA_964413235.1). GTDB lineage: Bacteria > Patescibacteriota > Minisyncoccia > Phycocordibacterales > JAGLOS01 > JAGLOS01. The sequence continues at coordinate 2,264 of CAYPRS010000062.1, forward strand.
AAAAAGTGGACAAAGAAACGTCGTTTTAAAATGCTGTTTTTATATAGTGTTTTTTCGCATAATTTATAATACAAAAATAAAAAATGTAAAGAGTTGTACAACATCTTTACATAAAGTGGAAAATTTAAAAAATGGGCAAAAAAATGTATTTTGTTTATTTTTTCATCATTTTTTGACAAAAAAATAACTTTTTATAAAGAATGCTTACAAAAATGTCCTTTGATTTACCACCGATAAAAATTATCATATTAAAAACCAAAAAATCTTTTACGGATTTTTAAGATATGAATAACTTGGGTCAAGACCCGCCGCAACAATGAGGGTTTGAATAATAATCCACGCCATAAATGCTATTAAAAGTCCCGTTAAAACAGCTCCAAAAATTTCTTTTGCTTTGGAAATCTTACCTTCATTTCCTCCCGCCATCATAAACATAAATCCAGCCCAAGCAAACAATATAGCGGCAAGCGGTATGGCAACACTAAAAAGCAAAAAATTAATAATGCCATTGATCATGATCATTAAGTGTGAAAATCCGCAAGGGTCCATCTCGTTCCAAGGAGTAGCAGGGTCATTTATTTTTGCACCGCAAGGAACAAGACCTGCTGACACAAATATCGGTAAAAATAATAAAATTCCTATTAAACTATATTTAACCTCTTTTGCCTTTAAAAATAATTTCATTATATTTTTTTATATAAAAAATGTATATACTGATTATTTATAAAATCTATTTCGTTATTTTTTTACAAATTGTTTAATTACCTGCTCCAACTGCCTCTCCATTCCGGCAACAGCTACATCAACAGAATACCTACTGGAAAGTATTCCTTCAATAGTATCTTCAAAAATTTTATCCGTTTCATTAGGCGCCGGGTCCGGCCACGATTTACTGATTATTGCTGAATCATAAAAAACAGGAAGCTCCGTACCTCCCGGCTCTTGCGAAAGCAGACCACGATGCGCCGGTGGTAAATTTAACTCTCGTGATAATTTCTCCGCAATATTTCCACCTGTTATCAATCGCGCGGCAAAAAGAGATCCTGTTATATTATCTCCGTCTTTTAAAACGGCTACACCATTCATTCTACCAAAAGTGAGTTTTCTCTCAGAACCTCGTACTTGAGGCACCATGGCAACATCAAATTCAAGATGCGGGTTGGTTTTTTTAATTTCCTCCACCTCACTTGCGTAACCAAAATATACAGCACTATCGCCCGCGATAAACATTTCCTTGGATGAAGGAAGCGAACGACTCCAAGAATAGGTTGGTAATGCAGAATTTGAAAACTCCATAAAAAATTCCAGCGCAGCTGTCGCCGGAGATACTGAATCAATCTTTTCATTCACATTTACAGTTAATTTTCCTTTGTTTGCCGAAACGATCGGAGCACCAGCTTGCATGATAAGCATAGAAATAATATCTTTGGCATGAGTAACATTTGCGTATTGTCCAAAAGGAATAGTACTTCGTGTAATTTTTATATCATCACGTATGGTCATGGAAGGCGCTAATACTTTAAATTCATCCCAAACCGTAGGAACTAAACTTACCGCGTTAGAAGAAAAAATTTTTTTATTCCAATACATAACCATTGGGTCTATCAAAAGTGGCAGTGCAAGCTCTCCTTCTTCCGCAAGATAAAGCTCTGCTTGATCTACATAAGTATCTCTAAAATCCCGTTCAGAAAAATATTCATAAGGTACGGGATATAAATACTTTCTATAATCTATAAATTCACCGTATGGCAAAATTACCAAATCCGGTCCGCAATTGTCCCAACGCGCTTCCACCAACTCAGTCCGCAAAGAAGTCTCTTTTTTTTGTTCATATGTAATTTTGATATTTGCATCTATATCATCAATTGCTTCTTTTACAATTGTACTAGGAAGAGTTCCCCATATTTTCACAACACCATAATTTATTTCATCATTATTGTCGCTTTTTTGTGTCGCAAAAACAATTAAAGCAACCAATATAGAAAGACCAAAAATACTTAGAAGTATAATTTGAAATGTGTTTGTTTTTTTCATTTAACCTACTTTATAAATTATTGTCTGACCATAATAAAACCATAATGCTGATCACCTGTTTGAATTGACTTTTCAAAAACAAATCCGTTGTTTTCAAAATATTGACGCGCATCCGCAGGAGTTACTATCCGGTCCAGCTGCGGACCAATCCCCCCATATGAATCTTTCCAATCTACAAAAAGGATCTTTCCTTTTTGTACAAGAACTCGGCGCGCTTCCGCCACTACTTCAGACTTATCTTCCACTCCAAAAAATACATTGGCAATAATAACAATATCA
>CAYPRS010000063.1:0-4554 GCA_964413235.1 uncultured Candidatus Saccharibacteria bacterium
TAAAACATATGATATTTTTTGATAAAGTAACAAAAAAATATACCGACAGATCAATAGGTTTAGATGATGTAACATTTTCCGTAGAACCAAATGAGTTTGTGTCTATTGTCGGTCATTCCGGCGCCGGTAAAACAACACTTTTAAAAATGCTTCTTGCCGAAGACAAACCTACATCAGGAACGGTCTTTTTTGAATCACTCAATATTCATACCCTCAAAGGTGGAGCTATTTTGCGTTTTAGGCGGCGGGTTGGTGTTGTTTTTCAAGATTTTCGTCTCCTTTCTAATAAGACCTCATATGAAAATATCGCGTTTGCAATGGAAGTTGCCGGTAGAAGCGACAGTGAGATTGAATCAGACGTGCCGCACGTACTTGATCTGGTTGATCTGGGCAAGAAAGCTTGGAATTTTCCGCACGAACTTTCCGGAGGAGAGCGTCAACGAGTAGCAATTGCGCGTGCTATAATCAATCAGCCGGATCTTCTAATTGCCGATGAACCGACTGGTAATCTGGACCCGGTCAATACTTATGAGATCGTTCAGATATTGAAGCGGATCAACGATTTGGGGACAACTGTTATTCTTACCACTCACAATAAAGGGATAATTGACAGTTTGAATAAAAGGGTAGTTACTATGGAAGAAGGTAAGATCATTCGCGACAATTCAAGGGGTAAGTATGAATTATAAACAATTAATAATTTTATGCTAAAATAGCATTATATGTTTCAAAACTCAAAAAGAATTTTTCGATGGGGTGTCATAAATTTTCTGCGGAACGGGACGGTTTCGTTTTCTTCTATCTTGGTTATGATTGTAGCTCTTTTGATGATTGGCTCCACGATCCTTTTGAGTGTTTTTCTTAATACCACTCTCGCGAATGTGGAAGATAAAATAGATATAAATGTATATTTTAATATTGACGCGGAAGAAGACGATATTTTAACTTTAAAAAACTCACTTGAATTACTTCCGGAAGTTTCTTCTGTCACATATATATCAGAAGATCTAGCTCTTGAAGAATTCAAAGAACGTCACAAAAATGACGAGCTGACCATTCAAGCACTTAAAGAACTTGAAGACAACCCTCTGCGTGCGCGGTTTAACATAAAAGCTATTTCTCCGGAATATTATGATGGTATTGCGCAAAAGTTAGAAGGCGATACTGCGATTTCTCTTCAATACGGGGTTGGTTTTATTGATAAAGTCAATTATCGGGATAATAAACTGGTTATTGAGAGAATGAAAAAAATTATTTATGGTGTTGAGCAAGGAGGAATAATCATAACACTTGCCTTAATATTTATTTCCATCTTGATCACTTTTAATACTATTCGTTTAGCGATCTATATTTCCAAAGAAGAGATTAGTGTAATGAGACTTGTTGGGGCAGGTAATATGTACATCAGAGGACCTTTTGTTATAGCAGGCGCTTTATATGGTCTTGTGGCGGCGCTGATCACCGTTGGGTTATTTTATCCGATCACTCTTTCTATCAAGCAACACACTGAAGATCTCTATGGAGGTATTGATCTGTTCAGATATTATATAAGCAATTTCAATCAAATTTTTCTTATTATTCTTGTATCCGGTATGGCTCTCGGCGCGGTGTCAAGTTATCTGGCGGTTAGAAAATATTTGAAAAAGTAGAACAAAAATTCCGGGGCTTTAAAAATTAGTCAACAGAACAAAAACATGAAAAAAGAACGCAAATATATTTTTGTAGTGGGAGGAGTTATATCAGGAGTAGGAAAAGGCGTAACCACATCTTCCGTAGCAAAAATTCTGCAATCGCGTGGACTTACTGTTACAGCATTAAAAATTGATCCATATGTGAATGTTGACGCGGGTACCATGAATCCGACAGAACATGGAGAAGTTTGTGTTCTTAGTGATGGATACGAGACAGATCAGGACATGGGGAATTACGAACGTTTTTTGGACATAACGCTTTCTAGGCTTAATTACATGACTACAGGAAGTATTTACAGCAAAGTTATAGAAAGAGAGCGAAATCTTGAATACAAGGGAAAATGTGTGCAGGTTGTTCCTCACATTCCTCTTGAAGTTATTAAACAAATAGAAAAAGCCGCAGAAAAAGCCGACGCGGACGTAACAACAATTGAGATAGGCGGTACAGTGGGGGAATACGAGAATATTCTTTTTTTGGAAGCAGCACGAATGTTGAAAGTAAAAAATCCCGGATGCGTCATGATCATAATGGTTAGCTACTTGCCAATTCCTCACAAAGTTGGAGAGATGAAGACGAAACCGACGCAACATGCGTCGCGTTTGCTTAATTCGGCAGGGCTTCAGGCAGATATTATTATCGCGCGCAGTGAACAATCTCTTGATAAAAAACGAAAAGAAAAAATATCTACTTTCTGTAGTGTTCCTTTAGAAAATGTAATTTCCGCTCCGGACGTAGATAGTATTTATGATATTCCGGTAAATTTTGAACGTGGCAACATCGGTAATATTATTGTTAAAAAACTCAGGTTGGAAAAAGAAGTTCAAAAATCCGATTTGGCTAAATGGAAAAGATTTGCTTCTAAGATAAAAACACTTAAAGACGAGGTGAATATTGCGATCATCGGAAAATATTTTGATACCGGAGATTTTGTCCTTTCCGATGCATATATTTCCGTAATTGAATCTATCAAGTTCTCCGCATATGGTCTTGGCAAGAAGCCTGTTATAAGCTGGCTTAGCGCGGACTTGTTTGAGGACAAAAAGAACTGCAAGAAACTTGCTAAGTATGACGGTGTTTTGGTTCCTGGAGGTTTCGGTGAACGTGCCATTGAAGGAAAAATAAACGTAATAGAATATGCGCGAAAAAATAACATTCCATATTTTGGGCTTTGTTATGGAATGCAACTGCTTGTCGTAGAATATGCGCGTAATGTTCTAGGTCTTACAGAAGCCAACACAGTTGAGATAGATCCGAATGCAACATATCCAATTATTGATATTATGCCGGGTCAAAAAAAGAAACTCGCGGAAAAAAATTACGGTGGCAGTATGCGGCTTGGTTCGTATCCGGCGATACTAAAGAAAAACACGATTGCGCAAAAGGCATACAAAAAAGATGAGATCACAGAGCGACATCGTCACCGCTATGAAGTAAACCCGGAATACATAGAACAACTTGAAAAAGGAGGACTTGTTTTTTCCGCTACTTCTCCGGATGGAATACTGATGGAAATTGCGGAATTGCCAAGCAAAACACATCCGTTTTTTGTTGGAACACAATTTCATCCTGAATTCCAAGCCCGACCATTTTTTCCGCATCCGCTCTTTACGGCATTCGTAAAAGCGGCGGTTGAAAGACGAGGAAAATAACTTTTTTAATTAGCGATGTAGAAGGAGCGTCCGCCCATGGCGGACCGAGCCCGAGGTGCTAATACAAGACGAAGTGCTTTTATTAGCGACGTAGAGCGAGCGGAATGTAAAAGTGGAGTGAAGCGTAACTTTTACATTCCCGAGCCGAGGAGCTAATATCAGGTAAATACCCCGTCGGCTTGCCACGGGTCAGCGTGAGCGAAGCGAACTCAAAATTGAGTCTGGAGTGAGAAGCGAATACTTGGAGCTTTGCAAGACTTATTGAGAATTTTTGTGAGTGAAACGAAACAAAAAGTCCAATAAGTGGACAGAACCTGTAAGGTTTGCTCTGGGGTTTAATACCTGTTATTATTTCAACCCCTTACAATTAGCTGCCGGTGTATATCCGGCTTCCCTTGCCTCCTGTTCGTTGTTGAACCATATTTTATTTTCTTCTTTGATACGCTTGACGCCGGAACACCATGGAAAATGATACTTTGTACCGTTTTTTGACGCGACAATAGAGCCGGATTTCAGTGAATTATCCAAAGATTTGGACACTGCGCCAGTCAATTCTTGCGGAGAAGAAGATTGGATCTTTTCAAAAGAAACCGGTAATTTTTCTGAAAATACGATCGGTGTTTTTTCTTGAGTGGCTACTGAGAGTCGCCCCATTCCAAAACTTGTGAATGCAACGAGAATTATTATAATGACTACAAAAATATCGTTATCCAGATTGAAAAATGAGAATTTTTCCATTCCATCTTCCCCACCCTTGATTTTTGATTCGATATGTTCTATACTCATTAGCAATTGTATTACAGATGATTATTATATTATACATCATGAAATGAATATTTCATGATTTTATTTCATTTATTATATTAAATTTGATTTATGGCACATAGAAAAGCAGGAGGATCAGCAAAAAATCTACGTGACTCAGGACCACAATATCTGGGCGTGAAATTATATGAAGGAGAAACCGCGAAAGCGGGTTCTGTTATTGTACGTCAGCGTGGCACAAAAATTTTGGCTGGCAAAAATGTCGGTACAGGCAAAGACCACACTCTTTTTGCGTTAAAAGAAGGAAAAGTTGTTTTTGGAAAAAAACGAAAAGTAAGTTTCAATGGTAAAACGGTTGTCAAAAAGACCGTTGGTGTTGAGTAGGTAAACTTTTTTGAATAATTCGGAATAAAAAACTACGGATTTAATATCCGTAGTTTTTGTTTTT
>CAYPRS010000064.1:0-4445 GCA_964413235.1 uncultured Candidatus Saccharibacteria bacterium
TCAGCAGATCTTAAAATATGGCTCGTCCCACGAGCATAGAATCAGTTTTTTAACGCGGATCTCAAATGACTCAAAAAATGAGGGGAAAGCTTGACCCCGTTAGAGAATATTCTCTAACGGGGTTGATTTTTTTCAAGAAACGGTTATACTATTTTCCATATGTCAGTACGAATGAGACACACACATGGTCATACTCGCAATAGGCGAAGTCACCACGCACTTACAACGCCGCGCCTTTCAAAGTGCGTTAAGTGTGGTGCTTTGCATTTGCGTCACCATATGTGCGTAGTTTGCGGAACTTATAAGGGGCGTGAGGTTATTGACGTAATGTCAAAGATAATCAAAAAAGAAGAAAAGAAAAAAGAAAAGCGTGAAGCAAAGAAAGGAGTACCGGAAAAGGAATCCAAGAAAGAAAAAGACGCAAAGGCGGCAAAATCCGAAAAGAAAGACAAAAAAAGTAAGATAAAGCCCGCCTACGCTAAAAGCTTCGGCGAGGCAAAGCAAAAAATAGTTTATCCATAAGCAGTATTGTTTCGGAGAAAGTTCCGAAAAGTTTAATAAAAGTTCTTAAGAATCTATTTAAAAACTTGCTTTCGTAGCGAAATTTTCAGATTTTTGATGTAACGAAGTTAAAAATTTGGAGGAATAGTGAGCTATGTCGAAAAATTTTTAACAAGTTACAGTGAAAATATGGAAATTTTTAGCCGAAATGAAGATTTTAAATAGGTTCTAATATAACATCATATGGGCAACCGACATTTATCACGATCCATCGTATTACAATCGTTGTTTGAGTGGGATTTTAATATTTGTGAAGATGATGCTATTGATGTTATCTTGGAGCATAACGTAGAAGAGTTTGCTTCCGGAATGGGAGATTTTTCATTTATAAAAGAACTGGCGGTAAATATTCTTTCCAAACGCAAGGATATTGACGCGATTATAGAAAAGGCGGCACCCGAATGGCCGGTAGATAAAATTTCCATTGTGGACAGAAACGTACTACGTATTGGCTTGTATGAGCTTTTGTTTAGCGAACGAGGGGAAGTACCGGCAAAAGTGGCAATAAATGAATCTATTGAATTGGCAAAAACATTTGGAGGAGAAAATAGCGGTAAGTTTGTAAATGGCGTGCTTGGCGCGGTCTATAAAGAAATTGGCGAGCCTGGCAAAGACGAAACCGCTTCAAAAAATAAAAGATCTTCAAAAAAAATAGACCTCTCCAAATTACCCATAGAGCGTTTAGGTGGAGCTGTGGTGTACGCGCGTGGTGGAGAGAAAATATATCTTGCTTTGGTGCATGATATCTTTGGGCACTGGACACTTTCAAAAGGTCATATTGAGGAAGACGAAGAGACGGATGCTGGTACGGCGCGGGAAATAAAAGAAGAGATTGGTGTAGATGTAAAAATAAAAGAAAAACTCGGCGAAAACGAATATCTTTCTTCCAATCGCGAGAATCCAAAACAAGGAAAAATACGAAAACAAGTAACGTATTTTTTGGCGGAAGCCAAATTTGAAGAGCTGAAGTTAGAAGAAGGAAAAGGCGGGCTTGATGATGCCAAATGGTTCAAACTTTCCGATATCGTTGATCTAAATATCTATGATGATATTTTGCCGATATTTACCAAAGCGATCAATATTTTGTTAAAACCGGAAGAAGAAAATAAATAAATTTAAATATAGATAATGAAAAATATTGAGAAAAAAAATAAAGAAAAAGATTTTTCACAGTTTGAAAAAAAAGTAGGAATTAATTTTCATGATCAAAAACTTCTCAAAGAAGCGTTTACACACCGTTCCTATATCAACGAAAATCGTAAATGTGGTTGGTCGCACAACGAGCGCCTTGAATTTTTAGGAGATGCTGTATTGGAGCTTGTGGCAACTGATTATTTATTTCATAAATATCCGGAAAGTGCCGAGGGGGAACTTACCAGTTATCGTGCCGCGCTTGTGAATACGCAGAGCATTTCCGAAGGAGCGTCACTTTGGGATATGAACGATTATCTTTTATTATCCAAAGGTGAAGCCAAAGATGTTGGCAAAGCACGCCATTATATTCTTGCCGATACTTTTGAAGCTGTGATCGGTGCGATATATCTTGATCAAGGGTATGAAACGGCGCAGGATTTTATTGCCAAAAGTCTTTTTTATAAGACTGAAGAAATGGTAAAAAAAGAATTATGGAAAGATGCCAAAAGCCGTTTTCAAGAAAAAGCGCAAGAAATTGTAGAAATTACGCCGTCTTATTCAATTCAAAAAGAAACAGGTCCCGACCACGATAAACAATTTACCGTCGGAGTGTTTATTGGAGATGAAATAGTGGCGGAAGGTATGGGCATGTCCAAACAGGAAGCCGAGCAAAAAGCCGCGCAAAAGGCGTTGGAGATCAAGGGGTGGTAAAGAATAGTAGAAAGTAATAAGTATCTAGTATTAAGTAAAAAAATGCGTTACGCGCTTTTTTTTATATAGTTCAGATTTAAAATATATATTAGGTTATGAATTATATACCAAGTATGTATCATTTTTCACTTTCTACTTTCTACTTTTTACTTTATACTTATTTATATGCGACTTAAACGGCTTGAAATAATCGGATTTAAATCATTTGCAAAAAAAACGGTGCTGGAGTTTTCCGCGCCGATAACTTCTGTTGTTGGACCTAATGGTTCCGGCAAGTCCAACGTGGCTGAAGCGGTGCGATTTGTTCTTGGTGAACAATCTATCAAATCAATGCGTGGCAAACGTGGGGAAGACCTTATTTTTAACGGGTCGCAGAACACAGGGAAGCTGAATCACGCCAGAGTTACGATCACGTTTGATAATACCGATCGCGCGTTTAATTTTGATTTTGATGAAGTAATCATTTCTCGTGAGGTTTTTCGCGATTCTTCCAATCAGTATTATATTAACGATTCTGGAGTCCGGCTCAAAGACGTACTGGAACTTCTCTCTTCGGTGCATATCGGAGCATCCAGTCATCATATTATTTCTCAAGGTGAAGCTGACCGTATATTGAATGCTTCACTTAAAGAGCGGAAAGCCATGATAGAGGATGCGCTGGGGCTTAAAATTTATCATTGGAAGATCGGAGAGAGTGAAAAAAAACTGGTAAAAACCGAAGAAAATCTCAAAGAGGTGGAAATGTTGCGTCGTGAGATCGCTCCGCATTTGCGATATTTAAAAAAACAGGTTGAACAAATTGAACGTGCTCGTTCCATGCGTGAAGAACTTGCCGGACTGTACGGGGAATATTTGAAAAGGGAAGATATTTATTTGAGATCAAGTGGATCACGGATAGCAGAAGACATTAAGCAATTGCAGGAAGAGCGCGACAGGATTTCCGGTGAGCTTGCCGGACTTGGTCAAGTTGTGGAAACAAAACCGCGTGATGACGAAAAGCTTGGTGAGATAAGAGTGATTCAAGATAAACAGCGCGCGGTGCGTGAGAAAAAAAGTGACGTGTCGCGTGAAATTGGTCGGGTGGAAGGAATGATGGAATATGAAAAACGCGCGCGCGAAAAAGCCGATGAAAATATGGAGGAAGCAACATTTCAAGTGAACGCGTATGACGTGGAGATATTTATCAAAGATCTTGAAAAAATTGCTCAAGTACCGGATGATTCTTCATATGAACATTTGAAATATTTATTAGAAGGAGTTCGCAAGTCTGTTGAGGAATTTCGGCAGAGGCATCAGGTGGGTGACCAAGAAAGCGACTCGTCCGATACAAACACAGATTCGTCCGCGCTTTTGGATCTGCAAAAAGAACATACTGTATTGCAGCAAACCTTTGCTGACCTTTCCGCGCAGGAAACACAATTTACGGTGGAGGTAAAAGAGCTTCAAGAGATTATTGAAAAGAACAAAGGAGAAATGCGGGAAACAGAGAGGGTGTTGTATGAGAAAAAGGCGGAGCTCGCGCAAATAGAATCCAAAATTGAAACTTTGAGAAGCGAGGAAGCGCGGCAAGCAAAAGAAGTAAATGATTTTGAGGAGGAAATACGTGAGGGGCTTGATATTCTTGGCGCGAGAGTCAAAGAATTTTATAATTACGAAATAGATGAACAAGCTGTTTTAAATGAAGACCGCGCGGAGCAAGAAACTCGCCGGCGCAAGATCAGTGTTATTAAAATCCGCATTGATGATTTAAGTGGTGGTCTGGGTGAGAATGTTATCAAAGAATATGATGACACAAAAGAACGCGATGAATTTTTGACCAGAGAAATTGATGATCTCAAAACAAGCGCCGAGTCGTTGCGAGTTCTTATTGAAGATCTGCAAAAACAACTTGATGAAGAATTTATGTCCGGTGTAGATAAAATAAACAAGCAGTTTCAAAAATTCTTTGAACTTATGTTTGGCGGAGGAAGTGCGTCTCTTTCCGTAGTGGCGGATGTTAAAAGAAAGAAAAATGATATTGAGGGACTTCTTGCTGAGCC
>CAYPRS010000065.1:0-4391 GCA_964413235.1 uncultured Candidatus Saccharibacteria bacterium
TTTCAGATTCGTTTTTAAAAAATTAAAGCACTAGTGGCAACTAATATAAGATTTTTTTAGAATGAAAATGGAAAATGCCGACAAGTTTGCAGTAGGATGTAGTTTCATTATTCAGAGGTTATGATAATATGCTATGATTATAATTAACTCGGCGGAATTAAAGAGTTGTTAATATATACTCGTTTTTGTAACTTTTTTGACAAAACTGGACATATAACGGGTAGTAGGAATAAAAAAGTGAGCTTACCTAAAAAAAAGGATATTGAAAATCTTGTTATTTTAAGCGCAAAAGGCGACAAAACCGCTTTTCATGCGCTTTATGAGCGCCTTAATAATACTTTATTTAAATATATTATGTCCCGAACAAAAAATCGGGATGATACTGCAGCCTTACTCCAAGCCGTATTTATCGACCTTTGGAGAGGTTTGCAAAAATTTTCATATAGATCGGAAGGTCAATTTTACGGTTTTGTCTTTAAAATAACAAAAAGAAAACTGAGTAAGTACTATAAAACAAATAGAATAACGCTTGAATTGGACGAAAATACACCTGGACAAAATTATGAAATGGATGTTGAAAAAACTGATGATATCCGAGTAATGACTGAGGCGGTAAGCAAATTGAGAGAAAAAAATCGTATTGTGATTGAACTGCGCTACTGGTCGGGACTAACATTTGGCGAAATAGGTACTATTCTTAACTGCAAAGAAACAACGGTAAAAGTTCGCCACCATAGAGCGCTAAAAACTTTGGAAGAAATAATGAAAGAGTATGAATAATAATATTAAAAAACAACTGAAAAAAATGCGGGTCAGTCCGCTTTCACAGCAAGAAAAAGATGTTATCTGGAAACAGGTGTATTTAAGTATGTCTGTTGTGCCAAAGCATACCGCACGTAAACTACAAACTGTTTCAATATTCAAAAAATCCTTAGCAATGACTCTCATTTTCGGCATGACTATGGGAACCGCGACCGCCGCTAACAAAGCAAAGCCGGGTGATGCCCTTTTCCCTCTTGACCGCGCCATGGAAAACGCATGTCTTTATATTGCCTCCAATGAAAAAAAAGATGAATTGAAAGTTAAATTCGCTCTGGAGCGTGTTGATGAAGTAAAAGAAATATTTAGCGAGATCTCCACTAAAACAATGGCCAAGGAAGTCGAGGAAGAGTTAAAAACTCCTCTGAAAAAACCTGAGGCGAATAATACGGAAGAAAAAGAAGAGATAACCTCTCCAAAAATAGAGACTGAGGTAATTGAAGAAAAGATAAATTCATCAGCTGAATTACTCGCTCCGGCACAGATAGAACAAACAGGTGAAGAGAATGAAACAGAAGTTGTCCTTCCAGAAATAACAAACGAAGAGAAACAAAAAGAATCTTCCGACAATGATCTACAACTTGGCGAAGAAGTTGATGAAAAAAAAGCAAGTACGGAAACAGAAACAACCGCCACTGATGAAGGTAATAATAAAAAGGATGATGATACTTCTGAAAAAATAACTGACGAAATAAATGAATTAACTAAAATTTTACAAGGAGACGTAGAAATATCCAATCTAGACAAAAAACGCATTGAGCTTGCTCTCGGTACAGCTCTTGATTTTCTTAGTGAAGTAAAAGGCGAACTTGCCGAGCAAGGAAACTACGAGGCGGCTTCTTCCATAGATAGTTTGCTGAAAGAACTTAATACTGAAATTGAAACTCTACCGGAAAATATTACGTTTGAAGTAAAACTTTCTCCTAGTAAACAAAAAGTCCAATTTGAAATAACATCGGAAGACGATAAAGATGTTGTGCAGATAGTAGAGGTGCCAGCTGATGAAAACAGTGAAAAAAATAACGAAGTTGAAAAATTAGATGATGAAGTACCTGCTGAACCCAAAGAAACAAAACTTGAAATTAAAGATGGAACGTTAACGATCAAGACAGATGGTGAGGATAATCTTTCAGAGGAAGAAAAAGTAGCTAAAGAAGAAATAAATCTACCAGATGGTGGAAGCGAAGAAGGTATAACATCTGATGAGTCCGTGGATAAAAAAGCTGCTGAAAAATTACCAGAAAAAACTTCGTTAGAGAGCGAAGAAAAAGCTGACGAAGGAGATGAAGACCAAAATCAGCCCTCCGCAGCCGTTGGCTACGGCGAGGCAAAGCAATCCACAACAACGGATAATGTTTTGGATAGTGCCACGAGCACACAAGCAGACGGAGAAAATCCGCAAGCAAGCGGAGAAGATGACGGAACAACCACAGTAAAAGTCATTATAAAAAAACTGGACGAGGACATTGAGTTTTCCGTTACCGACCAAGACGAAGGGCTCCACGATATCATTGAAGAATATACTGATGAAAAAGGAGATATTTGACTTTATGTTTAATCTTAATTATAATTAAAGTATTAAAAATTAATCTATTATAAAAACTATGAAAGTATTATTTGATGTTGGTTGGTAAACCTCGCTTAAATTTAAAAACCGCTCCGAAAAATCTCGGGCGGTTTTTTGTTTTATGGTAAGGTAGAAACAGGTTTTAAGTAAAAAGTTTAAGTTTTTCTAAAAAAGCTTTCATTGGTATTCCAATGATATTTGAATAATCGCCCTCTATTTTCTCCACAAACTTCTCCGCTCCTCCTTGGACCGCGTATGCCCCAGCTTTATCAAGCGGCTCACCGGAAGCAATATATTCATCTATTTCTTCCAGCAGTATTTCTCTAAAATAAAGCTTGCTTTCTTGCGCTTCCGATATTGTTTGACCGGTTGCTGTATCAATGATCGTAAAGCCGGTTACGATAGAATGAATTTGTCCGCTTAACTTTTCAAGCATTTCTTTGGCTTTTTCTTTGGTGTGCGGCTTACCCAAAATTTCGCCTTTCAAAACCACAAAAGTATCGGCGGCAACAATGATAGCTTCTTTGTGTCTGTCAGCGACAGCACTCGCTTTCCCTTTTGACAGATATTTGGCAAGTTCGTGCGGTAGAAGATTGAGAGTCATATCCTCTTCATAATCACTCACATCAATATCAAATTTTATTCCGGCATCGGCAAGTAATTCTTTTCGGCGAGGAGAACCCGACGCTAATATTATCTTTTTCATACGCCTATTATAATAAATTCTTTTTTACAAAAAGCAAAGCTGGCGTTTACGCCAGCTTCTAAATATCCAAGTTACTATTATTCTATTCGGCATTGATCTTCCCTTGACTTTCCACTTCTTTAATAACTTTTTCTATTTCTTCGGAATCTCCCAGATAATATGACCTGACAACATTAAGATCGTCGTCAAATTCATACACCAACGGTACCGCATACGGAACATTGAGTTTCGCAACATCCTCCTGCAACATCTTGTCAAGAAAAAATTTAAAAGCGCGTAAACCGCTTCCATGTCCTGATATCAATATCAACTTTCCAGCTTTAAGTTCAGGTACAATGTCACTTTCCCAATATGGTACAACCCGCGCAATTGTGTCTTTCAGAGATTCAGCAAAAGGTAAATATTTTTCATCAACATCTTTATATAGTTCATCATTACCGGACCATCGCGAATCATCTTTTGTAAGCTCCGGTGGGCGTACATCAAAACTTCTTCGCCAGATCAACACTTGCTCTTCTCCTTCTTTTTCTGCCGTTTCTCTTTTGTTGAGACCTTGCAACGCGCCATAATGACGCTCGTTGAGCCGCCAAGATCTATGAATCGGAATATCTGTTTGTCCCAATTCTTTAAGAATAATGTCCAGTGTTCGCGCCGCGCGTTTGAGTCTGGAAGTAAACGCCACGTCAAAAATATATCCTTCCTCTTTAAGTAATTTTCCGGCTTCACGCGCTTCTTTAACGCCGCGTTCCGATAGATCAACATCTGTCCAGCCGGTAAATTTATTCTCTTTGTTCCACTCACTTTCCCCATGCCGTAAAAATACTAATTTTTTCATAATGCCTCCATTCTAGCACAGGATCATATAAGTTTATATATTATACAATTCCGCGTATTATTAATTAAAACAAAACTCCCCAAAATGAGGAGCTGTTTTGCGAAAAAGATCAATCGCAATTTGGACAATCCAAACGACCGGCATAACCATGTGGGTAATTTTCTACCAATTTCTTACATTTTTTACAGTAAAATCTGTAAATAGGGAGCTTGCCGCTCCATCCTTTTCTTTTTTCATAACGCACCTTGATCGGACTGATCCATTTGATCCAGATTCTCCGTAAATAAAAAGTCATGTAACTTTCCATATATTTTAAATTACTGATTAACTGATTATTTTTTACCATTATCGCATCCAAAAAGCAAGAAAAGCCGGCTTCTGCCGGCTTTTCTTTTGTTTGATATTTGTGCAAGACCCGTTAGTACATTTCGTCAACCCAACACCTGTGGATTCACGAAATAGTA
>CAYPRS010000066.1:0-4368 GCA_964413235.1 uncultured Candidatus Saccharibacteria bacterium
TCAAGCATCAGCCCCTGACTTTTATCAACCTTGCTTAATTCTTCTTTGGTTATTTTAAAGATCCACTCTGATGGCACAAACCCATCGTTCATAGCCTCTTGCACCTTTCTTCCAAAATCGGTTTTTTCTTTCGCCCACTTTCTAAGTATCGCGCCACTTTGCAGACGTTTAAGATTATATTTTTTTGCGATCAGTTCGGCTTGCGTACCCTTTCCTGAACCAGAAGGTCCAAAAAACAAAATATTTAAAGGTTTGTTTTTATTTTTCATTGGTTTGATACTAATTTGGCATTTCCCCTTAATATTCACGCATTGATAATTGCGCTTCAATCTTTTTAACAAGATCAATAACAACTGAGACAACAATAAGAATGGCCGTTCCGCCAAGCGCCATAGCTTGATTGTGAGTAATTGTCACCATAGCAAACGGAAGCACGGCAACCGCGCCTAAAAATACTGCCCCAACAAGAGTAATTCTGGTCAAAATTTTTGCCAAAAATTCCGAAGTAGAACGTCCCGGGCGAACTCCCGGAATAAAAGCTCCGTTTTTCTGCAGATTGGTCGCTATTGATTCCGGATCAAAAGTAACAGCGGTATAGAAAAAGGTAAAAGCAAAAACAAGAACAAAATATATAATTGATGTATAAAAAGTATTAGCTAGAAAATTTGAAACTGCTAAAGAAATAGCCTGAACAGTCTCATTTTCAATCGTAGATAAAATAGTGACAAGCATCTGTGGAAACATAAGAAAAGATAAGGCAAAAATAATAGGTATCACACCTGCTTGATTAACACGCAAAGGTAAATATGTGGATACTCCTCCGTATGTTTTACTTCCTCGTACTTGTTTGGCATAAGTTATGGGAACAGGTCGTTCCGCTTCGGTCATTGTTACTATTCCAGCGATGATCGCAACAGCTACTAAAACAAAACCGAGATACAATGGGATATCTGCCGGATTAAATTGAACCGCCAACTGCGCGACAGTGGTCGGAGCGCCAGCAACAATACCGGCGAAAATAATGAGGGAAACTCCATCTCCAATACCAAATTCCGTGATCAGTTCCCCTACCCACATTAGAAGAATTGAACCGGCAGCCACAATTATAACATTCGTAAGAATTTCAAAAAGAGAAAGATTTGCGGAAATAATATTTTGCATTTGCAAAAATTTTATCAAACCAAATCCCTGCATTAACGCAAGAATTATAGTAAGTTTTCTGGATATCTGGATAAATTTTTTCTTACCGGCTTCCCCTTCTTCATGATACATGGCTTTTACTTTGTCAGACATCATGGTCATAAGCTGCATAATAATAGAAGCGGTAATATAAGGACCAACACCAAGCATCATAATTGAAATAGCAGAAAGTCCGCCACCGGTAAGGAGATTCATAAAACCAAGCATACTATTCTGACCCAGAAAACCCTCAAGATTACTATTGACAGCAATCGGTATCGGAATATTAGACATTAAACGAAAAATAATAAGAGCTCCCAGTACAAAAAGCACTCTTTTGCTAAGTGTTTTGTCTTTTATAATAAGTTTTATTTTGTATATGAAACGCTCCATATTTTCGTTTGCGATATTCTAACTTTTTTATGTTACACTTCCTCCTGTTTTTTCAATTTTTTCTTTAGCCGATCTAGAGATCAAACAATTTGTGATCGTAAAACTCTTTGTGAGATTACCTACTCCCAATACTTTTACAGTAGGAACTTTTCCTCCCCTTTTTTTTATAATGCTATTCTCTACTAATACGGTTGGGTTGATCTTTTCACCTTTCTTGAAAGCTTTTTCAAGAGATGAAACATTAACAACGACAGGTTTTACTCGTTCCGCATTGATCGTACGAGCACGATTTTTTCCATAACCACGACGTTTCGGAATTCTTTTTATTATATCACGCATTTCCGGACGGATACCATGACTACCGTGGGCTTTTTGCCCTTTGTGTCCACGACCAGAAGTTTTGCCGCGTTTTCCGCCACGCCCGATCGTGGTTTTCTTTTTATTGGGAGTATTCCTTTTTAATTCATGTAATTGCATAATTTTGTTTATTTTCAACTAAAATAAAAGCTCTTCGTCTTATATTAGCTCCTCGGCTCGGTCCGCCCTGGGCGGACTCTCGTTCTACGTCGCTAATAAATTTAGCAAATATTATTCTGTAAATTCTCTTAATGCTAAGATCGTAGCGCGGGCAATGTTAATTTTATTCTTGCTTCGGGATAAAATCTTTGAAGAGACATCGGTAATACCGGCAAGGTCAAGCACGTTTCGCGCGGAGCTTCCGGCAACGATACCTTTTCCTTTAGCGGATTTTATAAATACTTCCGAAGTACAATAACGCGCGCTAACTTCATGGGGAATAGATAAATTTTTATCGCGTTTTATTACCACCATATTTTTCTTGGCGTTTTTAAAAGCTTTTTCAATAGCTAGAGATGTATCTGATGCTTTACCAAGACCAACTCCAACTTTTCCATTTCTGTTTCCCGCCACTATAGCAACACTGAAACTAAACCTTCGCCCTCCAGCCATCACACGAGTAACACGTCTGATATTAATGATCTTTTGATCAAATTCCGGCTTAGCTCGTTCAAACCGACCGCCTCTACGTCGGTTTCTTCCACCTCCTCGTCCCTGTTTTTGCTGTCTTTGTCTAGTCTTAAAATTACCACGACGAAATTGCGATTGATCATTTTTACTCTTTACTGCATCTTTCTCAGTTTTTTTCGGCAAAACTTCTTTCGTTACCAATTTTGTTTCCGTGACATCCACAGTTTTTTTCACGTCTGAAGCGATAACCTTATCTTCTTTTTTGTTTTCTTTGTTGTCTTCCATGTTTATTTAATTAAAAAACTAACCCTTCCTTACGCGCGCTATCGGCAAGACTTTTTACGCGACCCGCAAAAATAAAACCTCCTCTGTCAAACACCACCGTTTTAATATTTTTTGACTTTGCGTCTTTAGCAAGTGAAATTCCGACTTCTTTTGCTCTTTCTGTTTTTACTTTTCCTTTTTTAATCCCAATATCAGAAGCAGCCGCGAGAGTCTTTCCTGTTTCATCATCCACCAACTGAGCATAAATATATTTGTTTGACCGAAAAACACAAAGACGTGGTATGCCTTTTGTACCACTTACTTTCGCACGAATTCGCGCATGCCGTCGTAATTTCATTGTCTTTTTTTTATCCATATTCCTTTTCAAATTTTATCCAAAATTCAATCTTTATTCTTTATACTGTCTTTTTGCCTTCCTTTCTTCTAATAATTTCGTCTTTATATTTAATTCCTTTACCCTTATATGGTTCAGGTTTTCTATAAGAACGAATTTGGGAAGCAAATTGTCCTACTTTTTCTTTATCAATACCGGAAATAGTAATAACATTTTTCTTGATATCAACTTCCAGACCTTTTGGTATATCAAGTTCAATTTTATGTGAAAAACCAAGAGAAAGGATTATTTTGTCTCCGGACATTTCCGCTTTGTACCCGACTCCTTCTATTACCAATACTTTTTCATATGGAGTATTTACTCCAGAGATCATATTTTGTAAATGTGAACCATATGTTCCCCATAATGAACGCGCAAATTTTGAATTGTTAGCTGATTCAAGAGTAATAGTGTTTCCATCAATTTTAATATTAACTTCCGGTCTGAAGACACGAGTCAATTCTCCTTTTGGTCCTTTTACCACAATAGTACTTCCCTCTTGTTTAAGTTCTGTATTTTCCGGAATGATTATTGGTTTTTTTCCTATACGTGACATATTTTTTTACCAAATTTTAAATAATGCTTCTCCACCTACCAAACCTTGCTTGGCGTCCTTACCAGTCATAATTCCTTTCGGAGTAGAGAGAATTAATGTTCCAAACCCGCTTAACACCGGTTTGATGTCCTTTGCTCCAAAATATACCCGACGAGAAGGTTTTGAAATACGTTGCACTCCTTTTATTTTAGCTATGTTGTCATCTGTATAAACAAGCTCTATTTCAAGTATTTTAGTAACGTTCCGTCCCTTTTTAGATACAGAACCAATATAACCCTGTTTTTGTAAAGTGTTGGCAATAGCAAATTTTATATTGGAATATGGAATATTTACGGTTTTATGATCAACCGCGCTTGCATTCTTAATGCGTATTAACATATCTGAAATTGGATCTCCTACCATGATGATTTTTTTACACCGGGAATTCGCCCATCGTTAGCAAGCTCACGAAAACAGATCCGGCAAAGACCAAAATCTTTCATAAAACCGTGTCTTCGTCCACATTTAAAACACCGACGAACGGTTCGTGAACTGAATTTTGGTTTTTTTTCTGATCTGACGACTGTTGATCTTTTAGCCATAAATAATAATGATA
>CAYPRS010000067.1:0-4329 GCA_964413235.1 uncultured Candidatus Saccharibacteria bacterium
TTTTCATATGTTTGTATGTTATTAATTAATCAAGGTGTTTCCAGCACCTTTTCTGCTTTTAGAATATCAAAGAATGTTAATTTGGTCAAAATTTTGTAGGGCGCTTAAAATATAAAATTGTATTTATATTCATTATGACTTTTGAGCTTCAGAAACCGCTCCACTAATCCGCGATGAATCCGCCAGCTTGAAGTTTCCAGAGTTTTTTGTATCGTCCGTCCTTTTTATCCAGCAGTTGCCGATGTGTTCCCTCTTCAATGATCTTGCCTTCATCAATAAAAATAATTCTGTCCATTTTTATAATTGTGGAAAGACGATGGGCAATAACGATGACTGTTTTATTCTTCATCAATTTATCAAGCGCATCCTGGATCAAACTCTCCGAGGCGGAATCAAGACTTGATGTCGCTTCGTCCAAGATTAGTATTGGCGCGTCGCGCAAAATTGCACGAGCAATAGCCACTCTCTGACGTTCTCCGCCGGAAAGCTTAATCCCCCTTTCACCGACATACGTATCATAACCCTCCGGCAAAACCTTGATAAATTCATGGCAATGAGATAACTTAGACGCTTCCACGACTTCCTCATCAGACGCTTGCGGTTTGCCATAACGAATATTCTCTATTAAAGTGCGATAAAACAAGATCGGATCTTGAGGAACCAAACTTATATTTTTCCATAAACTTTCCTGCGTAACTTTTGAAATATTTTGTCCATCAACAAAGATCTTTCCGGCGGCAACCTCATGATTTCTTAATAATAATTTAACCACCGTGGTTTTTCCCGCGCCGGAAGGACCGATCAAAGCTATTCTTTCGTGAGATCTAATGGATAGATCAAAATTACCAAGAACCTTTCTTGTTTTTTGGTAATAAAAATCCACCCCTTGGAACTCAATTTCGCCTTTCGTGACTTTCAAATCTTCGGCACCCGCGACATCTTTAATTTCATGTGGAGTATTAAATATTTCAGTCATCTCTTCCGCGTCCGCCAAGCTTTGATAGGTACGGCGAATTGATTTTCCAAAATTCCAAACTTTCATAATAACTATCAAAACATAAGATTGGAGCAAAACAAAATCGCCCACCGTAAACAGACCTTTTTTCCAAAGTTGAATTGCAAAATAGAAAAGTCCCATTTCCAATACGATCATTAAAAAAGTTTGAACGGAATTGAATTTTTCGTCCAAAGTCCATGTAAACCTCCTAAGTTTCAAAACTTTATCATTAAGCCCTCTATATGAACCGACCTCTCTTTGATATCCGCAAAATAATTTAACATTGCTATTGTTCGTAATCGTATCAGCCAAAAATCCGGTAGCTTCCGTCTGCGCTTCGCTCCTTTGGATATCATATTTCATTTTATAATTTACAAAGATCCAATTAACCATCAAAAATAGAATTGTCCAAATAACAAGAGCCATACCTAAAGTAAAATTTTTCAGAACAAGCACTATGCTAATTACTGAAATGGAAACGAACAAAGGAATAAATTCCCATATGATCCTGTCCGCGATATCCTCAAATGAATGAAGAAAATAATGAATCCGTTTTACAAGAGCTCCCGTAAAGTTATTGTTGAAATACGAAAAAGAATGCTTATGTATATACTTGAAACACGAATTTGACAGATCTGTAATTACTCCGGATTGAAAATATACGGAAGAAAAACCGGAAATTCTCCAAAACACCCACTGCAAAAGCTCTACTCCCGCTATAATGATCAATGTTGATATTAATCCGTTATAAATTATATCGTTTGGCTGTCCACTGGTTAAAACATCAAAAAAATTCTTAAAATACAGAGGTATTATAACATTTAACAATGATGCCGTTACGACAGAAAAAACCACGGCAAAAACCAAGATCTTATATTTCCTTGAATGTTGCCAGTATATTTTTAATGTTTTTTTAGTATTGTTTTTCATATTTGTTAACGGGAGATGTTATTATCACAGAATTCTCCAAAAAAGTCAAAATACGGCTTATTTAGCGATTATTTGGCGGTGCGACCGCCAAATAAGCTGTCAAATAAAATTTAAAAACTGGTAAAAAAATAGGTCTTTAGAAAAAGACCTATCATATTCCTCCTGAAGCTAGTATTATTGCAGCTTCAAAATTAGTCATACCGGATTCTCTGATCTTGTTCTCTTCAACAAAATAAAGAAATCCTGTTGCCGTCATGGGAGTGGATGGGCAATATACCGCCACCTTCTCTGTTCCCGGAGCTCTTTTTCTACTGGTATAACCCAGCACTTCAATGTTGTCATTCCATTGGATATAGACAGCTTTGCATTTTCCTTTTAAAATGCTTTCTGCTGTTTCCTTGATTATCAATGCTTCTTTAAGAAACAAAGTTTTCTTGCCACCATCGTCCTTCTCGCTAAGAAAACTGATAACAATTCCAAGAATAAGCAACACTGCCAGTCCTATTTGCCAAGGAATTACTTTACAAATAGCCACCATGCCTGTGGCTAATATGCCTATAAACACCACCGCTAGCACTATTATAAATCCCAGCACCACGGAAGTACTTAAACTTCCTTTTACAAATTTTATGAGTGTTTTCACTCTTTTTGTTCCTCCTTCTCTGTTCTTAGTGAACAATTTCTCTGCCGATTAGTTTACCGGCAAATTTAAAGTCCGACTTTGAATTCTACAGCTTTTGTTTCAAGGTGGCAACCTGTTCTAAAATGGAAACAGTTGCTACTTTGTCTAATTCTCCTTTTGTAAATATTATTTCGACATGAACAAGGACGATCCTTGTTTAGATCTTGGATACTACTTGGATACTGAGTATCCAAGTAGTAGTATTTTATGAAACAAAATAGGAACGAAAGAATAATACAAAAAAGGACTTTAAAATAAGCCCTTTTTTTGTTTGCTGACAGACCTTAATCTTTGTCCCATTTTTCGCTTGCTACTTTCTGAGACTCTTCTGAAGTATTACCACGACCTTCAACTTTTTTTTCTCCATCAGAAATAGTCGTTTTATAATGAGAGCCACCGATTATCCTCTCTTCAACAAATGATTCTTTTTCGGTTTCTGATTTTTTTTCTGACATATTCCCACCTCCTTTCTTGTTAATTATAAATTATAAAAAACCCATAAACCACTTTTGCTACTAACTAATTTAATTATTGTTTATATTATAAATCTTGTCAACAAAAATTTTGAATTGTTTTAAACGTGTTAAATGCTTTGTGGGAAATGAAAGTTTGGAGAGTGGCAAAATTATAGCGGAAAAAAGTCGTTCCTTGAGGAAAAACAATAGTGACGGGAAAGGTGCGACTTTGAGGAGCTTGGAGAAATTAAAATTACACCACATTTTAAATAAAACAAAGGTGTCTGACACCTATTTCCACCTATTTCTCACCTATTTCTGACACCTATTTCATTAAATAAAACAAAGGTGTCTGACACCTATTTTTATTTCCACCTATTTCTTTGTTGTTGAGAATTAAAAAAAGAGAGGGTAGGTGCTACTACCCTCTAATTATTCTCTTCTTCAATACAATACTTGTTCAGACTTTGCTGAACCGTTTTCTCTTTGGGCACTTCCCATTTGAACACCTCCTTAATCACCAGTCTGTCTGCATCATCTACTATTACTGTTAGATCTCGCATTGTTACCTCCTTTTAAAAAACTTTCCAATAGAATAATAACTTTTTTATGATTCTTTTTCAATATCAAAACTTTTTCTTTTTATATTACAAAAGTCAGCCCTTTAAAAAAGAAGTGGGATAAACAAAATATTGAAATCTGCCGGCAGGCAGATTTAATATGGAAATTAGACTACTCCCCCATTAAACGCTTTGTGGTGAATGAAAGTTTGGAGAGTGGCAAAATTATAGCGGAAAAAGGTCGAACCTTCCGGAGGAGCGATAGCGACGGGAAAGGTGCGACCTTGAGTAGCTAAAATTACACCACATTTTAAATAAAACAAAGGTGTCTGACACTTATTTCCTGTTTGTTGATAATCTTTTTATCATAAATTCTCATCAATTATCCCATTGGGGAGCATATTGTCTGGGTGGTAAATTCCCTTTTCTTCCATTTCGTACCTTTTGCAATCTTTCCCTCCGCGAAAACAATAATTCTCAACCCATTTTTTATCCAACTTGTCCTGCTTTACAAAATTAACAATCGGACAGACATAATACCATTTACAAATATTTTTCTTCATAGGTTTGTTTCTATTAGTAATACTTCATCACTTTTAAGTAAATTAATTTAAAAATTCAAGTTATACAAATACGAGAAATCGCCTTTCTGAATTCTTCTTTTCCATTCTTTTATATCGGCTTTGTTGAGAGAATCAAAACCTA
>CAYPRS010000068.1:0-4250 GCA_964413235.1 uncultured Candidatus Saccharibacteria bacterium
ACAAAAGCGTCCTCCCAATTTGCATCAGCATTATTAATACCAAGAGTTTCCATATCCGGCTGTTCAAAACGTCCGGAAAATTGGAGATCGGAACTATAAACAACAGCATCAAAAATACCTCGCGAACGTATTTCCGGATCAACTTCTCCGGCAATAGCTAGTTCATCCGGCAAGAAATGCGCGTACTCTATCACCGAAACACGCTGCCCTTTTTCGTTTGTATAAAATTTCGTGTATGGGATAGAAAGCACCGGTCCCGCAACAGTTTGGGCTTCTCCCCACTTTTGGCTAATTTCCCTAATTGCGTTTTGGCGATTATAATCTCGTTCATTAATAACGGAACGCACCATACCAACAGGTATTAAAAGTAAAAGCGCGAGCATACCAATAATGACAACCCTGAGCGTAACCGAGTATCGGACAAAATTATTAAGATTAGGATTTTTCATATAAATTAAATACAGTATTAATTGATAAATGTTTATACTATTACTATAACCAACTTGCTATAAAATAACAAAGTTACATGCCAATATGTATAGCTGCCGCGGTTTGAGAGGTGGTGCTTGTTTGCAAAACGCTACCAGTGTCGGTATGACCAATCGTTTTAGAATCAGACCTGGTTTGATTGGTCATTTATCTCTCCAAATCAACTTTTTTAGAAGTTCTTTTGTATATCCTTTTGTCAATTATCGCCTCTTTTGCTATAAATTCTTTTTCTATATCAAGTTCCAGTTTGATCCCAACGGCAAAAACCAAATTAATAACATCTACGATCTCTTCTCCTGTTTCATTCTTAATCTCACGATCTTTATCTACGTTCATTCCGGTTATTTTCCGGCAGGCATTAACCAGTTCTCCCAATTCTTCCGTCAACAGCAATAATCTTTCTTGAAGTGTCTCATCTTCAAAACCTCTTGTCTTTATCTTCTCGGCAACATATTCTTGAAGATTGGATATTGTTTCTTCTTTTAATTCCATATTTGATCAATTTATCTTTATATAAATAATAACATATTTTGAATTACATCAACGCGCTATTACAACAAAACTACTTAAGACGTAGTTATGCCAATCGGCGTAGATACGTCTTATTTTGAATGTTGCATGATATCTACCAAATAGTAAATATCATCTTCTACAACAAAATAAAACCGCCAATCGCGGTTTACTCTCGCCTGTCAAACACCTTGAGATTCATCATATTTTTTTGCGTGAAGCGATGGATAACGGATATTTTGCAAAAGAAAACCCAGCTGTTTATAAAAATCATTTTGCACCCGACCTGTTGCTTGTTTATATGACTTTACAAAACACTTTGAAAATTCCACTTTCATGGTTACTTTTTCAAAGCGGCAACAGCATCTTTAACATTTGAAAAAGGTCCGATCGTTCTTCCTTCTTTGATATCTTTCAATCCTTCAGCGATACGCTTTTCAATAAATACTTTCGGGGTAAATATAAGACGACCGTTTTCAACCACGATCTCAACATAATCACCCGCGTCAAGATTGAGCCGGTCATATATTTTTTTAGGAATTGCCACCTGTCGGCTGGTACCGATCTTTGCGATATAAGATTCCTTTTTGTCTTTTTGTGATCTGGTCACTATTTTCATATAATTATATGATATGATTATATTTTGCTCGTCAAGATATCTATAAAAATCCGCCAGAGGAATACAGCACTATGTCTTATACCAAGCCACCATACTGCGGATAATTATCTTTTATTACCCTCTTCCACTTACCTGTTTCATTACCGTTACCACCAAGGTCATTTTTATGATACACGAGCAAAACATAAACCTTGTTTATATCTTTATGAATAGCAACAATACACCTATTTCCTGAGCTATGTCTTGATTCCTGTGTTCCGGAGATCTTAAATTCCGTTTTACAAATAACAACATTCGCTTTTCTGTCTGTAATTGGTTCAGCAATACTTTTTTGTAAAATTACATCAAAACTTTGGAATTCACGAATAAGAGCAGAAATAGTAAAATCCCAAGCCTTTTTATATTTTTTAGAAAAGGTTTTTATGAAATGCCGTTCAGCAAATGATTCTATGACGACTTCATAATCAAAAGACATCTTCAGGGTTTTCTTGAGTTATCAATTCGTATGGAATAATTTCATTGTTTGAACAAATAGCATATGGCAATTGATTATGCGTAAAAGTAACAATTTCTTGTGTATTTTTATTTTTCCATTTATCGAATATATTTTTTATCAATTTTTTCTCTTCATTATTTATTTCAGAAAGAGAGACCTTCGCCCCGTTTCTTGTCTGCGAGATTAGCATAGCCCCCTCTTCTGTAGAAGTAATATCAATTTGTCCATTCTCAAAAAGCTCGTCTATCGCACGAAAATAAGAATCCGGAACAGGTCCATATTGGATCTTTTTGTATAGCATCCCACTCATGCTTTCAAGATGTTTATAAAACCACGCAAAATCTGCCAAATATACAAGTTTAGCTAGTTTGGTTTTCGTGATCTTTCCGTCTTTTTTTGATCCAGTATTTCTTATATACGCAAGGATCATCTGTTTATATTTTCCATAATCCGGCGCTTGACCTCCCAAAAGCTCATCAATAGAAATACCTAAAACAGCAGAAAGTTTCTCAGCCTCTGCCAAACTCAGCTCTTTTGTTCCCTTTTCCACAGCTATATATGACGGACGAGAAATACCAATCCTCTCAGCCATCACATTCTGCGAAATTCCTTCCTTGAGACGAAGGGTTTTAATAAGTGTGGAATATGTATTACTCATATAATTATATTATATACAAGCGCTTACATATGTCAATATTTTATACACACCATGTCCACATTTTGACATTACGTAGTCACCCTATTGTCAATTGCGTATGCAAATTAAACAAAGGTGTCCGCCCTCTTATTTTTTGTTATTTAATTGGACTTATCCCTATTTTATATTTTACTATTTTACTCGTCAAAAAACTTATTATCGTTTAAATGTGGTGTTCACATAAAAAGCAAAAAGAGGATCAGTAATCTGACATTCATTATTTTCCTCATCATATTCAATAACAGAAATTGAACTATCGTCTTTTATAGCAATCGCAGCTAACATTTTAAGTGATACAATCATTTCTGTTTGTTTTATTATTAACGCCGGATAAATTGAGTCTACAATTTTACACATCTCAACAACAGAAATTGAACCAAAATGTGGTACAACTCTATTCATCTGCGCTATCCCTCCCAATACTGCTAGATGCACCTCTTTTAATCTTTTTTTTGACATATCTGAACTCTCTTGATTAGGTACCTTAATTAATTCTTTAAAAATACGTCGCCCTAAATTTTCTGCAACGATAGAAAATGCTTTCTTAAAATCGTCATTTTTAACTGAAGTCCAATCAACATTTCCATCTTCTTTTGATGCAGAATTTTTACAAAGTTCATAACAAAAATCTTGCATTAAATGTGGAGTTCCAAGAGATTGAGTTGTTAAATTCTCCAACTGCCAAGGACTAACAGAACATCCCAACTTATTAAACCCTATCTTGGGTATTTGGACTAACTCAAAATCTTCCCACAGTGGCACTGGCACTGTTAAAATACGTCCTGTCATCTCACTGGTCGTCTTGAATACATTTTTTTTAGACCGAACAGTAATGATAACGACGGGTAAGCCATCAAATATCAAAGATTTAAAACTTTTAACAATATTATTTCGAATATCTGAAGAAATAAAATGAAAATCGTCAATAACTATCGGAATTTGTTTTATATGCAAAAACTGAATGACTTTTGTTTTTGAATAAGTTTGTCGTACTCTTTCATCAGAAAAACCTTTTTTTACACCAATTTCAGTCGAGGTGTCAATACTTATTTTATTACTAGGTAACCCTGTTTCTACCCGACCATCAATACTACTTCTTGTGTGTGCTTCTGCCACACTACCTACTTTTGTAGTTTGATAAAGATTCAATTGCAACAATAAAAAATCCCAAAATTGTTCCTCATTCCCCACAGAACCACCATCTATCCAGATTGCCCTTTCTTTTGGCAATATCTTTCTAACTAACACAGTTTTACCAGCTTTTGCAGGACCTTCAACAACTGTTAGTTTATGAGACTTTATAGCCCCTTCAACTAGTTTTTCTAACCCTTTTACCTCACGAGAATAATACGTATGTATTGGCTCACCGCTCGAAATAAAAATATCTTCATACAATAATTTCTTTTCCATTTTATCTTTCTTTTTATTAGAGTTTCTAA
>CAYPRS010000069.1:0-4228 GCA_964413235.1 uncultured Candidatus Saccharibacteria bacterium
AAACTATTAAAAAAATTATTTATTTTTTATTGACACCTTTTATTATTAAAGACTACTTGAAGTTTCGGAGAGGAAATGATAGGCGTTTTAAATTGTCTTTTTTTGATCTTTATCCGCAAGTAAAGGATAAAACAACCGCGACAAGTTTTGATCGTCATTATGTATATCATACAGCGTGGGCTATTCGTAAAGTAAAGGAGATTGATCCGAAACTTCATATTGATATTTCTTCAACTCTTTACTTTTCTTCAACGCTTTCAGCTTTTATTCCCGTTAATTTTTATGATTATCGTCCTGCAGATTTGGTGTTAGACAATCTAGAATGTCTAAAAGCTGATCTAACTTCTCTTCCTTTTGAAAATGGAAGCATTAACTCTTTGTCTTGTATGCATACTATAGAACATATCGGTTTAGGGAGATATGGTGATATAATAGATCCGGAAGGTGATTTAAAAGCGATATCTGAATTAAAGAGAGTCGTAAAGCAAGGAGGGTCTCTTTTGTTTGTGGTACCGGTTGGAGGTAATCCTAAAATAATGTTTAATGCGCATCGGATATATTCTTATAAACAAATTATGGAATATTTTAAAGATTTCGAATTGAAAGAATTTTCTTTAATTCCAGAGACAGTTAAAGATGGAGGACTTATTATAAATGCCGCAGAAAAAGATGCTGACATGCAGGAATATGGATGTGGCTGCTTCTGGTTTGTAAAAAAATAATATGATAATTGTAAACCTCAAAGGTGGATTGGGAAATCAGATGTTTCAATATGCATTAGGGCGCAAGCTTGCAATTCAAAATAAAGACGTTCTCAAACTTGATACGAGCGGTCTTGATAGAGCGAACAAGGTAGGAGACATTTATCGCCCGTTTGCCTTGGGTAGTTTTGATATTCAAGATATGATTGCTACTCCTACGGAAGTACGGTCGTTGAAATATCCAAATGGATTATTATCTAAAGGTGCGCGTTGGTTTCGATTTAAAATTCTTCGCCAAACACATGTTGGGTGGGAACCTCGTGTGTTAAACAAAAAGGGAGATCTATATCTTGATGGTTTTTGGCAATCGCCAAAATATTTTGAGGACATTCGCAAAATTATTCTTAAGGATTTTTCTCTTAAAGTATCGTTTTCTTCCTCTGCGCAAAAATATGTGGATATGATGCAAGAAGGTATAGCCATTTCTCTCCATCTCCGTCGGGGAGATTATATAAATAATAAAAAAGTGTTAAAAGCTTATGGGGTGTGTTCATTTGAATATTACAAAAAAGCTATAGCTGAAATTTCTTCACAAGTTACAAATCCCGTTTATTTTGTTTTTTCTGATGACATACAGTGGGTAAAAGAAAATCTGAGTATTGATGGAAGGGTGATATATGTTACCGGTTCGGATATCACCGATGTTGAGGAGGTGATTCTTATGAGTAAATGTAGTCATAATATAATTGCAAATAGCTCGTTTAGTTGGTGGGGGGCCTGGCTTAATCAGAATAAGGGAAAAATTGTTGTTGCTCCAAAACCATGGTTTGAAACAAACGAAAAGCATTTTAAATATTTAATTCCGGACTCATGGACACGAATAAAGAAAAGTTAAGAAAAACACCTCTTGTAAGTGTGTGTATGGTGACATACAATAGGGCAAATTTTTTACCGGAGGCGATTGAAAGTGTCTTGGCACAGACTTTTGCTGATTGGGAAATGATCATTATTGATGATGCGTCAGATGATAATACAAAAGAGGTGGTAGAACGATATTGTGCTCAAGATACACGGATACACTATTATTTTAATAAGATACAACTTAAGATCAGTGAATCGCGAAACCGTTCTCTTTCATATGCAAAAGGAAAGTTTGTGGCGATACTGGACAGTGATGACGTCTGGTGTGACCCCTTTAAACTAAAAGAACAATGTAACTTTTTGGATACACACCCGGATTATGTAATCATAGGAAGTGGCGTTGTTGTTATTAATAAGGAAGGTAATGAAATAAGGCGATATATAAATCCAAGGAACGATAAAGATATCCGAAAAAATATTTATTGGCGTAATCCTTTTGCACATTCAAGTGTTATGTATAGACACGATACGGTGGTTAAGATGGGTGGATATGACGTTTCTTTGGATACTGCTGAGGACTACGATCTCTTTTTGCGACTCGGACAAGTTGGTAAACTTGCCAACAGTGAAAAATATTTGATCAAATATTGTGTTCACGATACAAACATAACAATTACCGACAGAGTGCAAACTATGCAATTAAATATTTCTTTAGCGCGAAAATATAAAGGAATGTATCCTTTTTTCTATAGAGCTATGGTGCGGAGAATAACAAGGTTGTTTGCGTATCGACTGTTGTCGTTTTTGCGGATAATGTAACTGTTCGGGTTTGTTGGGTGTTTTAGTTAATGATATAAAATTTTTGTGAGAACTTTTTACAGATTTAATAAAGGAAAGGAACTTTTTACGGAAATAAACGAAAATTATTAGTAATTTACTTGAGGAATAATATGCAAATAGGATTTATAGGACAAGGATTTATTGGAAGCGCTTACGCGGATGATTTTGAAGATCGCGGATATGAAACGGTACGATATGACAATGAAAAATATGAAAAAAATAAAAATAAAATTGCACTTTGTGATATTGTTTTTATTGCAGTTCCTACACCGACTACACCAAAAGGTTTTGATTGTAGTATTGTAGAAGAAGTTCTTGATTTGGTGGGGGATAGGAAAATTGCGGTTATAAAATCTACTATCTTGCCGGGAACAACAGATAATTTTCAAAAGAAGTTTCCTGATAAATTTATTATGCATTCGCCGGAATTTCTGCGCGCGGCAACTGCAAAAGAAGACGCCGCAAATCCACAGCGAAATATTGTCGGTTATACTAAAAAGTCAAAAGACAAAGCAAAAGAAGTATTAGCGGTATTGCCAAAAGCCCCTTATGACAAAATTATGCCGGTAAAAGATGCTGAGCTTGTAAAATATATGGGAAATTGTTTTCTTGCTCAGAAAGTTGTATTTGCCAATCTGGTGTACGATCTCGCCGAAAAACTTAATATAGATTATGACGAGGTTAAAGAGGCAGTGGGAGCTGATCTGAGGATAGGGGCAAGTCATTTAGATATTGAACATTTTGGAGGGCGTGGTGCCGGTGGGTATTGTTTTATAAAAGATCTTGCGGCGTTATCGTCTTTTTATCGGCAAAATGTACCTGAAGATATTGTCGGAGCAAAGATACTATCCGGATTGGAAGAAAAAAATAAAAAACTTCTTCATGAGTCCGGGAAAGACATTGATATTTTGGAAGGGGTGTATGGTAAAAATACCACAGAATGATCATTTCTTTTGGGCTATAACGACAAAATTTGCGTAACCGCTTCGGCGTTTTGCTTCTGTTATTGAAGAGACGGTAAAACCGTTTTTTTCTAAAAGTCGGCGCAAGCTTCGTCTTGTGAAAGCGTGTACATATCTTTGTCTTTTTTTTTGGCCAAAAGAAATTATTGTGTCGCCAAGATCCAGATCAGATCGCCCTGTGATTTTTTTGATCACGTGAATGATGTGTGTTTTTAAAAAACGCCATTGCCAAATATTCCAGACAGTGAGGATTAAAGTTCCTTTTGGTTTAAGTACGCGGTTTGCTTCAGAAACAAAACACGCACGGAATTTTTTGGATGGCACATGATGAAGTACCGCAATAGAAAAAACCATATCAAAAGTTTTATCTTGAAAAGGCAGAGATAAGGCGTTGGCGTGTATAAAATTTCGTTGTTTCCCGTAATTTTTTTTTGCAATTTCAATCAATTCTTTTGATGAATCTATGCCGGTATAGTCAATATCTTTATTTTCAAAAAGGTTCAAAAGTCGTCCGTTTCCGCATCCGATATCAAGTATATTATCACCGTTTTTTATAAATTTATTTAAATGTTCCAGTTCTCGCCAAAAAAACAGTCGGCAATCAGAAAACTCTCGCGCATAAGTGTCGTATTCTTCTTCGGAGAATTTTAGCAGTTTTTTAGCAGTATCTTTTCTCACGTGTTTATATTATCACATATTTTTGATATACTAAGGTTTTGAAAGAAATGTTGTTTGATGAGCTGAAAACAGAAAAAGATCTTGAAGCGCTTAAATGTCGTATATTACGCGACAATGCTCTTTACGCGCGGTTTTGTGGTACAAGAAAAGATATCTATCATAATGACAAAAAGGATGATAATACGA
>CAYPRS010000070.1:0-4155 GCA_964413235.1 uncultured Candidatus Saccharibacteria bacterium
TGAAATAATTAAATCAAAAATATGATAAAAAATTCACAATGGGGTTTAATTTATGGTGGCGCCATATTATTTTCAGGCACACTTTTAATTATTGTTTTGTCTATTTCTTCTTTTGCAATAATAGAAAGTTTTAAATTGATTAAATTCTAAACTAAATATTATTGTGAAAAAGCAGGCGTCGTTTTGAACGGCGCTTTTTTGTCTTTTAAAAGAATTAAGATATATAGTGTGATAATATTATAAATATGACTCACAACGATTTTGAACAAAAAGTGTTGGATGTTTGCCGAGACAAGAATGTTGTCTTTATTTTTATATCTAAGGATGACGAAGTTGAAACGCGCTCAATTATTGGAGAACTTATTTTGCAAGATAAAACTATTGTGGTTCCCATTACTGAAATGGAAAAAGGCACGATGAAAATAAGCCGTCTTGTTTCACTGGAAGATGTTAGTGCTGGCGTGTACGGTATTTACGAGCCGACTGAACAGAAAGATTTTCCAAAAGAAGACATTGATATATTTTTAGTGCCCGGGACTGTATTTGATAAGTCGGGAAACAGAAAAGGACGCGGATATGGATACTTTGACCGTTTTTTAGCGGATATTAAAGGAAAGAGACTGATTGTGGGATTGTGTTACGAGAACCAAATTGTAAAAAAACTTGAAATAAACAGTTGGGATGTTCCGGTAGATCGTGTTATTGCGAAATCTCGTTAAAATCTTAGAGCCTGTTCAATATCTCGTTTCGAGGCAAAATTCCGGGATTTTGGCCGAAAAGCAATGTCGTAAGACAAAACTTTACTTTTGCGTCGAGATATTGAACAGGCTCTAAATAGCCACTCGGTTTTTACTGATAAAAATGATATAATCTTTGCATAAGTACTAATTAAGAATAAAATTTTCTAACATATGAAAGAACCAAAAAATAATATATTGACGATAGTGAACGGCGGGGCAGCCGGTGACGGTGTCCGTGCCATGGGTACTAATTTTACTAAGTTCATTATAAAAAACGGTTTTGAAGCTTTTGCTTCAGTTGATTATCCATCTCTCATTCGCGGCGGGCACAATTTTTCCAGAATGTCATTCTCAAACGAAAAAGTTTTTAATGATTACTCTGCCATTGATATTTTGGTAGCGTTCAATGATGAAACAGTACAACTCCATCGGGAGGAATTAAAAGATGATGGTTTAATACTGGCGGACAATTTTACAGAAGAAGAACTTTCCACTTTTGGGTCTCGCGCGATTGTTCTTCCTATGGATAAAATTGCCAAAGATATCGGAGCTCCGCCGATTGCCAGTAGTTCCGTGGCTCTTGGAGCTTTATGTTTTATCCTTGATCTTTCAATGGATAAACTGGAAGAACTTTTACTTGAAGTTTTCAAAAACAAGAAGTCGGAGGTAAACGTTGTGCTTGCCAGACGCGGTTTTGAATATATGCAAGAGCAAGGCACAAAATATAAACGAACATTTGAGCCGACACAAGACGCTCAAGAAATGTTAAACGCCAGTGATACTTTCAGTCTTGGTATGGTCAAAGCCGGTCTTGATTTTTTCATCTCTTACCCCATGACACCGTCAACTCCGATACTGCACTACTTGGCGGCATATCAGAAAGAACTGAGAGTAAAAATTATTCAACCGGAGAGCGAGCTTTCTGTTATAAATATGGCGTTAGGTGTTTCGTATGCTGGCAAAAGAGTGGCGATAGGAACAGCCGGAGGAGGATTTGCTTTGATGCACGAACCTTTTAGTTTTTCCGGAATAGGAGAAATTCCTTTGCTTGTTGCCGTGGTGATGAGGCAAGCGCCGGCAAGTGGTGTTCCCACATACACTAGTCAAGCGGACCTGCTTTTTACTGTTTTCGCGGGTCACGGTGAATTCACAAAAATTGTTATCTTGCCCGGGGACGCGGAAGAAGCATATCTCGCCGGAGCTCATGGTCTTAATCTTGCTTGGAAATACCAAATTCCGGTTATTATTTTGACAGACAAACATATAGCGGAGAGTTTTATAAGTGGTCGTCTTGACGAAGGGTCTGTTGGAATGTTGCCGGAGAAAAAGTCTAAGAATACTGATGAGAATTATGAGCGGTATCAGTTTACTGAAGATGGTATTTCTCCGATGGCATTTCCCGGAGCTCCAAATACCGCGGTTAAAGTTTCAAGTTACGAGCATGATGAAAAGGGTATTGCGATTGAAGATGCTGACATGACCGTTCGGATGCAGGATAAACGTTTCCTAAAGAACAATGAAATTAAAAAAGAGTTTTCGCAGTTAGAGACCGTGAAAATTTACGGTGATACCGGAAACAAGAACGTTATTGTTTTTTGGGGTTCAACCAAAGGAGCTGTTTTAGAAGCGGCGAAGTATTTGGACAAACCTGTAAAATTAATGCAAATCGTGTGGGCGCAGCCGATGAACGCGGATGTTGTTACGGAGCATTTGAAAGATGCCGAAGTTATCATTGACGTTGAGGGTAATCACGACGCGCAAATGGCGCAACTTATTAGAAAAAATACGGGCATTGAGATCAAAGAGAAGGTTCTTCAGTATGATGCCAGACCTTTTGATCCTATCTCTCTTGCTTCAAAGCTAAACGAATTATTAAAATAATTTAAAAATTATGAGTTTAAACTTACTAACTAAAGCAAAAATTACATGGTGTCCGGGTTGTACAAACTTTGCGATACTTGCCGCGTTTCAAAAAGCGGTTACCGAGATGATTGAAAATGGGGAGGTGGAAAAGCATAATATCGCGGCGATCTCGGGTATTGGTTGCGGTTCAAAAATAACAGACTATCTTGATATGAACACTTTTACCTCGCTTCATGGTCGTGAGATTCCGACTATGACTGGCGTAAAAGTCGCCAATCCTTCTTTGATGGTCATTGGTTTTAGCGGGGATGGCTCCACGTATGATGAGGGGGTAGCGCATCTTGTTCATGCCGCTAGGAGAAATTCTGATATTAATTTGTTTGTTCACGACAACCAGCTTTTTGCGCTGACAGCGGGGCAAGCAACACCAACAAGTCCAAAAGGTTTCAAAGGCAAATCAACTCCGTCCGGAAGTATTGAAGAACCCATGAATCCTCTTCTTACTGTGCTAAGTCTCGGAGCTACTTTTGTTGCGCGCGCAGATGCTTTGGATATTGAGAATACAAAAAAGGTCATGCAGGAAGCGACTCGGCACAAAGGGTTTTCTTTTGTGGATATTGTCCAACCATGTATAACTCTTTTTGATACACGCGAAGATTACAAAGGCAAACTATATCAGCTTGACGAATCACATCCCACCGATGATCTTGTTGTTGCAATGGAAAAGGTGCAGGAGATGGGCGACCCTGATCCTGTGGACGGGCAAGGCAAAATACCTCTTGGTATTTTTTACAATGTAAAAAGACCGACTTTTGAGGAACAATTATACAAGTAGTTAGTAAAAAATTTTAAGGAGCAATATTTATGGATTTTAAAAGTTTTTTCAACCCACACTCTGTTGCAGTAATTGGCGCTTCAAATAATAAAAGCAAAGTCGGGTTTGCTTTGCTTTACAATTTGCTCGCCAGTGGAAATGTAAAAATTTTTCCGATCAATCCCAAAGAGGGTAAAATTTTGGACAAACCTTGTTATTCTTCTGTCCTTGAAATTCCGGAAGAAATTGATCTTGCAGTAATTGCCGTTCCGGCAAAAATAGTTCCGCAAGTACTTAGAGAATGTGGAGAAAAAAAAATTCCGTTCGCAGTTGTTATCTCCGCCGGTTTCAAAGAGGTTGGAGAAAGTGGCGCAGAATTGGGGCATAAAATTAAAGAAATAGCCAAGGAATATAATATAGGTTTACTGGGTCCGAATTGTCTCGGTGTTATTGACGCGCATTCGGGGCTTAATGCCACTTTCGGCGTAGATAGTCCCACTGCCGGCAATATTGCTTTGCTTTCGCAATCTGGAGCGTTAGGGACGGCAATGCTTGATTGGGCAAGTAAACAAGGAATTGGATTTTCAAAATTTGTCAGTCTTGGTAATGAAGCGGTTCTAACAGAACTGGATTTTCTTGAATTTTTAAAATATGACAATGAGAGCAAAGCGGTACTTTTGTATCTTGAAAAAGTAAGCGATGGTGAAAGATTTATAAAACTCGTAAAAGAATTAACAG
>CAYPRS010000071.1:0-4133 GCA_964413235.1 uncultured Candidatus Saccharibacteria bacterium
TACTTTAGCCATAAAATAAATACATTTCCCTTCTTTATCATAACTGTCAATTTCCAATTTGTCCGGCGGAATATTTTGCTCTGTGATATATTGCTCTCTTTCAACATACACACGATAACGCAGTTTATATATTTCCTTTTTCTCCTCTTGCGTTTCCGCAACACCAAAAGTTATTTCTATTGGGTTGTTATTATTTGGAACAATGATCTCTTTAAAAACTTTCATAGAAAATTTATTTTTTAAAGGCGCTATTTAATATTGCCTGATCAGAGTATGTTCGTAGATCGGAAGAAATATTTACAAATCCCGATACTTGTAATAATTCTTTTTGCTCTTCCTGCTTAAAAAAATCATATTTACCAACGGCGCCTTCTTTTGTGATCAAGTGATTGTAATAAAAGATCTTGATAGTCGGAATAATAAAAAATAAAATACGCCAAAGTGTAAAAAATATTCCTTTCTGCTTTGTCTCTTTTTTAATATGGTCAAAATAAATAGCTCGCGGTGAAAACCCTTCTATTACATTAGACACAACAATTTTACCACCCGGTTTGAGAACACGGTAAAATTCTACAAAAATTTGTTTTCTCTTTTCTCGAGGAATTGTATAAAGAGTATTGTTGGAATAAATTTTATCAAAGGTATTATCAGAATAAGGCAACTTTTTTGATACATCTCCAACCATTAATTTAGCATCAGGATCTTTTTTTCTATGAATTTCAACTCCTTCTTTTGAAATATCTATACCAGACACTACGGCGCCTTTTTCTTTTATTTTTAAAGCAATATTTCCGGTTCCCGAACCAACATCCAAAACTTTATCCTTTTTCTTGATATCCAGTTCATCAACAATAGCATTTGCAAGTTCCTGATAAGGAATGAGTTCATTTAAAATATCATATACTTTAAAATATTTTCTCCAAAATTTAGTATCAAGCATACTTTTATTATACTAAACACACGCCTCTCTTAAAAGTGCAGATAGAGAGTTTGCTTTCTTGTTTAAAAACTACACTCCTTCGTCCCGCAGTTGCTCTACAAGTTTCTTTGTTTTTTTAGACATTTTGAGCGGAATCTTAATGTGAAGTTTTATCATAAGATCCCCCACTTTTCCCTTTACCGGAACTCCTTTGTCTCTAATGCGAAGAGTTTCTCCCACGGAAACTCCAGCAGGAATTTTAAGTTTTATGATCTTCCCATCAAGAGCGGTGATCTCATATTTTGCGCCAAGAATCGCATCTGTTAATTTAATATTGAGATCCATAATCAAATTATCACCCTCCCTTTTAAATTGAGGATGCGATTTAACATGGATCTTGGCGTAGAGATCGCCGGATACACCACGCGAAACCGCTTCCCCGGCGCCACTCATGCGAATCATCTCACCATCTCTTATGCCACTGGGGATTCTTATTTTAATCTCGGATTGACCTTTTACAACACCCATGCCACCGCACTTTTTACATTTTTCCCTTGGAACTTTTCCCGTGCCATGACAAACCGCGCATTCACGTACTGTAGAAACCACGCCTAAAAATGATTGCCTTGTTTCATGCAACTTTCCTTGACCATTACAGGTTGAACATATATCCATCTTAGTACCATCTTTTGCTCCAGTCCCTTTACAGTCTTCACAGACACTAACTTTAGTAAGTAATATTTTTCTTTCTGTTCCAAAAATAGCCTCTGTAAAAGGAATTTCTATGTCAATGGAAATATCTCTTCCCCTCTTCATTTTGGAACGCTGACGCCCACCACCAAAAAACTCACTGAAAATATCTCCCAGATCAAAATCTTGAAAACCTTGACCTTGTCCTTGCTCTTGTCCAAAACCGGAAAATCCGCCAAAGCCTTGACTCGCCGCTCCTGCTCCCGTTCCGGCGCCATTAAAGACATTTCCATATGTGTCATACTCGGAACGTTTTTTGTCATTAGAAAGAACAGTATATGCTTCGTTTATTTCTTTGAATTTAGCCTCATCTCCACCTTTTTTGTCAGGATGATATTTATGAGCAAGTTTACGAAAACTTTTTTTTATCTCGTCCTTTGTAGAATTTTTTTCGATTCCTAAAATTTTGTAATAATCTTTATTGCTCATATAAATATATTTTATACCATAACTTAGACAAAAGATCATCAACTTATTTGAACACAGTGATCTTTTGTCTAAGTTATTTCCTATTTGTCTTTAGATCCTTCAGAAGAAGAGTTGTCATCCGATTTTTTTTCTTCGTACTCCGCGTCGCGTACTTTTTCCTCACCGGAAGCTTCCTTTTGTTTCCCCTCTTCGGTTTTAGTTTCTGTGTTGGCACTTGCTCCACCGGCTTCTCCCGCGGCTTTTTGCATTGCTTCACCTATCTTTTGCATTTCTGTAGAAAGCTCTTCTGATGCTTTCTTGATTGCTTCAAGATCATCTTTTCCGTTTACTTCTCGGGCAACTTTAATTTTATCTTCCACGGAAGTTTTAACCTCCTCAGGAACTTTATCAGCATTATCTTTTAACGCCTTTTCAGCGGTATAAATAAGCTGTTCTGTTAAGTTTCTTGTATCAATAAGCTCTTTTTTCTTTTTATCTTCCTCTTCGTTGGCCGTGGCATCCTTTTTCATCTTCTCAATGTCTTCGTCTGTCAATCCTGAGCTTGCTTCAATTCGTATAGATTGCTCTTTACCGCTTGCTTTCTCCATCGCTTTTACATTTAAAATTCCATTCGCGTCAACGTCAAAAGAAACTTCCACTTGCGGTACTCCCCTCGGCGCTGGTGGAACTCCATTTAAGATAAAACGTCCTAAACTTTTATTGTCTGCCGCCATCGCCCGCTCTCCCTGCACCACGTGTACTTCTACACTTGCTTGATTATCCGCTGCTGTTGAAAAGATCTGTGATTTTGAAGCCGGAATAGTGGTATTTCGGTCAATAAGTTTTGTCGCCACTCCCCCCATTGTTTCAATTCCAAGCGAAAGTGGAATGACATCAAGCAAGAGAATGTCTTTTACATCACCTTGCAAAATTCCGGCTTGAATAGCCGCTCCCATCGCAACAACTTCGTCAGGGTTAATAGACTTGTTTGGTTCTTTCCCAAAAAATTCTTTAACGGCATTGATGATCGCCGGCATCCTGGTCTGTCCACCTACTAAAATAATTTCATCAATATCAGAAACTTTAAAAGAAGACGCTTCAACCGCTCTTTTTGTGATCTCAATTGATTTTTCAATGAACGAACCGGCTAACTCTTCAAGTTTAGCTCGACTCATTTTTAATAACAGATGCTTGGGTCCGGAAGCATCAGACGTGATAAACGGAATGTTAATTTCTGTCTCCGTAGTTGTAGAAAGTTCATGTTTTGCTTTTTCTGCCGCTTCTTTAAGGCGTTGAAGAGCAAAAACATCTTTTGTTATATCAATACCAGAGTCTTTTTTAAATTCCGCGGCAATCCATTTTATAATTTCTTGATCAATATCTTCACCTCCCATATGGGCATCTCCATCTGTTGATTTTACTTCTATAACATCATCTCCTACTTCCAAAATAGAAATGTCAAACGTTCCGCCGCCAAAATCATACACTGCTATCTGCTCGTTCTTTTTTTTATTAAATCCATAAGCCAATGCCGCGGCTGTTGGTTCGTTTATAATTCTTTTTATATCAAAACCGGCAATCTTCCCCGCGTCTTTCGTTGCTTTACGCTGTGAATCATTAAAATACGCCGGTACGGTTATAACCGCCTCGGTTATTTTTTCTCCGAGTTTAGCTTCCGCGTCTGTTTTGATCTTTTGTAATAACATTGCAGAAATTTCTTCCGGACGATAATTTTTATCTCCCATTTTCAATTCCACTCCACCTGTACTTGATTTGTTAATTTTAAACGGAACGATCTTTAAATCTTTTTGTACAACTTCATCTTTAAAATTGTGTCCAACAAGACGTTTGATACCAAATAATGTGTTTTCAGGATTAGTAACTGCTTGTCGTTTTGCCAATGTACCAATTAAACGCTCGTTAGATTTTGATAATCCAATGATTGACGGTGTTGTTCGCGCGCCTTCGGAATTTTCAATTATCTTCGGCTCACCATTCTCAATGATCGCCATTGCTGAATTTGTTGTACCTAGATCAATACCAAGAATTTTTGACA
>CAYPRS010000072.1:0-4110 GCA_964413235.1 uncultured Candidatus Saccharibacteria bacterium
AAAGAAACAATACATCATGCTATACAAAATTATGCTTATGAACATTCATATGATGAAGCGACAGATTGGCTTAGAACACTTAAATGGGATAAAAAGAAACGTCTTGAAAAATGGCTTATAACAGCAACTGGAGTAAAAGATGATAAAGATAAGTATCATCGCGCCATAGGGTCTCAGTGGTTTCTTGCTTTAGTACGTCGTTTAGTATATCCGGGGTGTATCTTTGACCATGCTTTGGTTCTTTCCGGCGATCAAGGAATAGGTAAAACTTCTCTCTTTAGAATAATAGGAGGCGTTTGGTATAAAAATTATTCCGGGACATTAGATAATAATGATTTTTATCTCCTTCTTCGTGGCGCGGCGATACTTGATCTTGATGAAGGTGCGACATTGTATAAAACAGGGAGTACAAAAGTTAAAGCTTCTCTTTCTCTTACTTGTGATGAATTCCGCGCGCCATATGATAGAACTACACAAAAACATCCGCGACGTTTTGTATTTTCTATGACAACTAATGACGCGGAGCCATTGCGCGATACTACGGGAAATCGCCGATATTGGATAGCTGATATAAAACAAAGGATAAATTTTAAATGGCTGGAAGATAATAGAGAACAGCTTTTTGCAGAAGCATATTATTGTTTAATGAATAAAATAAAAATGCCTGAGGTTCCTCTTAACATAGCGAAAGAAAAGCAAGAATTGCATCTTGCGCAAGATTCATGGTTAAATCCGATACAAGAATTTTTTGAAACAAAACAATCTTACTGTGATGGTGATGATAATTTTTCAACAACAATAAATATTATTTATGAACAAGTTATAATATCCCCGACAGACGGAACAAGTGGTTTATTACGATTGAATCGGCAGATTGAAATGCGAATAGCGACAATATTAAAACAACTTGGTTTTGAAAAAAAACGAAAAAGAATAAAAGGAAAACAGAAAACCAAATGGTATTTATCTGATAAAAAAATAAAGGAATTAAAAAAAAATAAACCTGTTTTAAAAGATGAATTTAATGATTTTTAATTATGGATAAAGAATTGATAAAATGTATAGCGGTAGATAATGGTTGGGTATTGGATTTTGAACATGAATATCCAATGATACCGCTTTTACGTTTCGCAAAACATAAAAAAAGAATAGATATTTGGTTTACGACAGGAACAGTAAGCATAATGATAAAGTATCATCAAGCGAAATATATAAAAAATTGTGATATTAAAAAAGTAGAAGAATTATTATCATGAAACTTTTTTTACACCAACAAAAGATAATAGACGCTAACCCACAACGTGCGGGACTCTTTTTATCAACGGGTGGAGGTAAATCATTAACAGCTTCACTTCTTGCTCAAGGCAAGACGCTTGTTATCTGTCCTAAGACACAAACACTAGACGGCACATGGACTAAAGCTTGGAGTATGGCAAAAAAAGATCTGATCTTACTTACTATAATAAGCAAAGAGCAATTCAAAAAACAAGCTGATATACTTCCCACTTATGATACTGTTATCATTGATGAAGCTCATACTTGTGCAGGTGTATCACCATCCACTTATCAACGGAATTACGTTAAATATCCCAAAACAAGCCAAATATATACTGCTGTTCACTCCTACTTAGCTAAAAACAGCCCAAAACGCCTATATCTCCTCACTGCAACGCCTAATTCAACACCTATGACTCTTTATGGTTTAGCCTCTTTCTTGGGGTATAAATGGGATTATAAAAAGTATAGAGATTTTTTTTATTGGGAATGGAAACGTAATATCTGGCGTGTTAAAAATACTAATATATGTAAAAAAAAAATGGCTGTTCTTGTAAATAAGCTTGGATATGTCGGTAGGTTGCAAGATTGGTTTGATGTACCGGAACAAACTAATTTTTCTCATTATGTCGGCACAACACCGGAACAAAGAAAAGCATTTAAAGAATTGCGTCTTTTGTATCCTAATCCCCGTGTTCAGCTTGGTAAAAGGCATATGTTGGAGCAAGGCATTTTTGAAGATACTTTTTTAAAAGAAAATAAAATAAAAGTTATTAAACAATATACTAAAGAATTCAAACAACTTATCATTTTTTGTCGTTATACTAAGCAGATAGAGCGGTATGCTACTGTTTTACACAATGTATATACTCTTACCGGTAAAACAAAAGATCGTGGCACGCTTCTTTCTTCACTACGGAAGAAAGATAATTATATTCTTATAGTTCAGTCATCCATATCAACAGGGTGGGAGTTGCCGGAGTGTTCATGTATGATTTTTGCCAGTGAATTTTACCCATACACTGATCGTATACAGGCTATGGGTAGAATATTACGAGCTAATCATCTTAAAAAAAATCTTTATGTTACGCTTCTAGCGGGTGAAGCTGATAAAAAAGTGCGCGCGGTGTTAGAAACAGGAAAAGATTTTTCAGAAGAAATATTTGCAGAAAGTTTATCAAAAAGTAAAACATTATAATATGAAAAAAAGAGAAGCGCAAAACATACCGGCAGTAATGAAATGGTGTCTATCTATTATCAAGACATCATCTCCTGTAGAAGTGAAACATACAAGAGGTAGATTTTATTTTGTTATGCGAGAATTAAAAGAACATCAACGTGATTATCTCTTGTCCGCTACAACAAATCATGGCTTCTCGTATAAAATACCAGATGACAATCATTGGCAACCATTTGATGCTATTATATATAAAAACACTTCAGCATATGTAGCGATAATTTATCCTGACGTTATTTGTTTGATAGAAATTAGAGAGTTACTGAAAATAAAGACACCGTCCTTATTAGAAGATGACGCGAAAAAAATCGCTTATGCAATTAAAT
Source organism: uncultured Candidatus Saccharibacteria bacterium (assembly GCA_964413235.1). Taxonomy (GTDB): domain Bacteria; phylum Patescibacteriota; class Minisyncoccia; order Phycocordibacterales; family JAGLOS01; genus JAGLOS01. The sequence continues at coordinate 2,839 of CAYPRS010000072.1, forward strand.
AAAAGTCAAAGAAAACAAAAATATGAACGTGAACATAAGGTGTTACTTAGATGCGATAAATGCCATGCTGGCTATTTTAAAGGCGAAAAACATATATGTAATGATTGGAAAATCAGGCTAGCTAAAAACAACGAGAAAAAAGAAAGACAAAGAGTAAAATTAGCAACAATTATTTGTCCTGTTTGTAAAAAACCTTTTGCAAAAAGATATTTTAATCAAAAATATTGTTCTCATGAATGTTACACAGAATATCATAGACTAAAACGAAACAACCTCCTATAAATAGGAGGTTGTTTTTTAGAGCGGTTGGCTGTTGTTTACTTCTCTTCCGGCATATCGCCAAGAGGATCACCATCCAAAGAATTTTCCGGTTCATCAAAATCATCAAAATCTTTTCCGGCTTTCGCTTCTTCTTCGGAAACTGTTCCACCGGCAAGTTTATCTTCCGCTTCTAACTCTTTAACGGTTTTATTGTCTTTATTCTCTTCCAAGTTTTTACCATAAAAAGCATATATCTTTGTCGCGCTGTACCCTTTGGTTTTTGACGGCGATTCTTTTTCAAGAATAATAGTTAAAGGATCTCCAAGACGAAGTGCGTCTGTCTTGGCAGTGATAAAATCTATTTGTTTAATTCCAACATTGATAAGTTCTCCGGTTGGTTGTTCAAGGGTAATGCCTCTTTGATCTTTGTAAACGTCATCCCCTTGACGATAGAATACATCACGAATATATCCTTGTACTTGATCTCCTACTTTTTCAAACTTCGCCCAGTTTTCCCACGCAATATCCCGAGGCTTTGTCAATGAATCATCTTTTGCTTTTTTAAAATCGTATGTCATATTATGTTTAATGTTTAATGTTTAATAATTACCGACCGCTCATATATACATTATACACAATGTTTGTTATTGCACAAGTGTGTATTATTTGATATACTATAGATATTATTAATAATACTATTTTAATATGAAACCAAGATTAAAAAGTAAGGGTCGTCCGGTTCGTAATAATGCGATATATGCAAAGATCAATCTTCTCAATAAAGGAGAAAGTTTAGTTGTTAAAAACAAGGAATGGGAACAAAAAGCAACCATAAGCCGTTATCTTCTTCGTAGGCGTTTAGCGCGCGAATTTAAAGTAGAAACGTTAGCTGATGAAAGCGGTTTTTTAGTAACGGCATTATGATACTTCCAAAATCACACTTATCTTTCTCTCAGATTACTATGTGGCTTAATAGCCGTGAAAGTTACCGGAAACAATACTATCCGATGA
>CAYPRS010000073.1:0-1802 GCA_964413235.1 uncultured Candidatus Saccharibacteria bacterium
AAATTTGGAGAAATAGTGAGACTATTTCGAGAAATTTTTAACAAGTTACAACAGAAATTTGAGCATTTTAGCCGGAAGGATGTTGTAAGCAGGTTCTCAGTACCCATATCGCAAGAAAAAGTAATTTCCCACTTTTTCCCACCTGGTTATAATTATATACCACCAACACCCACTTAGCAATATTACTTATCCACAGTGTTACACATCAAGATATCGCTCCGTGGAGCGATATCTTTGTCTGTTTCACAGAACGATCCTTGTTTTAACTAAATTTTGTTTTATGTTTTACAAAAAAAACGTATGCATAGCACACATTTTTCTACAAACTATAACCTAATAGCTATCAGCTAACCTTTTGGTTTCATAAGTGGAAAAAATTGAACTTCGCGTAATGGTTTATCTACCATAAAAGCAAAAAGTCTCTCTCCAAATCCAAATCCACATGTCGGCGGCATACCGTGTTCAAGAGCTTCTACAAATTCCCAATCAGACATCATCGCTTCTTCATCACCCGCCTCAAGTAATTTCTTTTGTTCTTCAAAACGCGCACGCTGTTCGGTCGGATTGTTAAGTTCCGAGTATCCATTCCCAGCTTCCGCGCCGGCAATAATAATTTGGAACCGTTCTGTACATTCAGGTTTTTCTTTTATTGACTTGGCAAGCGGAGAAACCAATTTTGGATGATTTATTAAAAACGCCGGACCGGAAATATTTTTGCGACAATATTTCCAAAGTGTGTCAGTAAGCCGCTCAAGGTTATCACCTTCATATTTAACATTAAGTTCTTTTAACTTCGCAACCATCTCATCTTTGCTGGCAGTTAGCACATCAATTCCAGTTTGTTTCAAAACCTCCTCTTGATAATCAATATGCTGCCACTCTCCCGAGAGATCATAAGTATACTCCCCTGTGGTAAATTTTGTTGTACCGAATACTTTTTCAGCAATGGTTTGATAAAGTTCTTGGGTTAAGCGCATGCCGTCTTTGTAATTCGCGTAAGCCCAATAAAATTCCATATTTGTAAATTCTTGCAAATGATTGGGGCTTGACCCCTCATTGCGATAGATATGTCCAATCTCAAAAGTTTTGTCATATCCGGCAACCATCAATCTCTTCTGCCACAACTCACCAACAGAAATACGCAAATATACATCAAGATCAAAATCTTTATGATAAGTCTTAAAAGGATTTGCTTCCGCGCCTCCAGTAGTCAATTCAAGCGTTGGTGTTTCAACTTCAAAAAAACCTTTTTCTTTCATGAAAGCGCGGGTTACTTCCCAAAATTTTGCTTTTTTCTCAAACAATTCACGCAGTTTTTTATCAAAAAGAATATCAAGATACCTTTTTCTATACCGTGTTTCTTCATCAGAGATACCATGCCATTTATCCGGCAGTGGTTGAATACTTTTGCTAAGTATTTTCCATTCAAGAACTTGAATCGTTTTTTCTCCCCGCTTGGTAATGAAAAGGCTCCCTTTCAGTTCAACAAAATCACCAATGTCAATGGTTTCTTTAAATAATTCAAAAATATCATCCGGTAATTCACCCTTCTTAAGAAGTCCCTGCAAACGACCTGTGCCATCGTTTAGATCTAAAAACAAAAGCGCTCCCTGCCCACGCAGAGCCATTATTCTTCCAGCAAGAGTGATATTTCCTTTCTCGGAAAACTCGTCAAAATCTTTTTCAATTTCCGCCAAAGAAAATTCGCGTGCTGAAACTGATGGATATGGATCCATCCCATGAACTTTCAGAATTTCTAATTTACGCAAGCGTTCAGCTCGCAGTTCTTCAAGTGAAGCCAT
>CAYPRS010000073.1:1902-4088 GCA_964413235.1 uncultured Candidatus Saccharibacteria bacterium
TATAGTATATTGCACTTCTCCGTTCGGTGTATTACACACAACCTTGTCGCTTTTTGCTTTACCTAATATACACCTTCCAAGAGGAGACTTGTGTGAAATTTTTCCCGCAGACATATCAACTTCTTCAGGACCAACAACGTGAAAAATTTGTTCTTTTGTCTGCCCCGCCTTACACACTGTTACTTGTGAACCAATAACAACAATGTCGCCCCCCTTATGAGATATAATTTCAGCCGATTTCAAAATAGCTTCAAGATTTAAAATTCTATCTTCTACTTTTGCTTGATCATCTCTTGCTTCTTGATATTCGGCATTTTCAGACAAATCACCAAGAGACTTCGCGAATTCAAGTTTTTTCGCAACTTCACGTCTTTTCTTGGTCTTTAATTGTTCAAGCTCTTGGGAAAGCTCTTTAAATTTTTCTTTACTTAAATATTGTTTTTCATCCATAATTTAGTCATTATACATTGCTTTCAATCACTACACAACTTGACTTGGTGATTATCTGTTTTGTCATTTCACTTTTATCTTTTCTATTTTAAATACTCCGGCGTGTGGGCAGGCATCCAATCCAAAAGCTGTCTCATAATATAAAGTGCGCCAAGCGTATTCTTGCGTGGACCTTTTTCCATCATTACTACAAACGCGTATTTAGGTTTATCATAAGGAAAAAAACCAATTACCCAAGAATTAACTCTGCTTTTTGATATTCCCACCTCAGCTGTTCCTGTTTTTGCCGCCACTTTTACTTGGTGGATATTCAAGCCACTCGCGGTACCATCTGTTACAGCTCTTCTCATTCCTGTTTTTACTACATCAAAATACTGTTTGTCTATTTCAGTTATTTTTTTACTCTCACTTTTCCGTGTTCCAACATGCGGAGTCATAAGAATTCCATCGGTTGCTATTGCCGAAACAGCGCGCACCATCTGCGTAAGCGTTACTTGAAAACCATATTGTCCTATCGCCGTATGGTATGTATCACCAATTCGCCATGGCTCACCGTCAAAATTTTCTTCTTTCCATTTTGGATTTGGAATAACACCTACTTCTTCGCTTGGAATATCAATTCCGGAAATCTCTCCAATACCAAATAAACGCATATATTTTTCAATATTTTCAATACCAATCCCCTTTTGATCTTCAAATCCACCACCAACTTCATAAAAATAAACATTTGACGATACTGCCAACGCATCTCTCATATCAACCCACCCGTGAGCTTTCCAATCTTTAAACACGGATGTTTTCTCCGAATCCCACTTATTTGGTATTGATATTGAACCTGTACTCAATATTTTTTTTTCTGGCGTAATCACCCCTTCATTTAACGCGCCGAGAGCAAGAAAAGGTTTAACTATTGAACCAGGTGTATATCGTCCAGACACCGCTTTGTTAAAATAAGGTTCTTTTTTGTCAGAATTATATCCGGCAATTGTCTCACGGTCACTTCCATCAACTAAGATATTCAGATCATATTCAGGATAATTTGTTAAGGCAATAACACCACCGGTATCAATATCCATTATTATTCCGGAACCACCGGCAAAATCCTTTTCTATTGAAAGATCTTGTATTAACTCAAATAATTTTGCTTGCACTCGCGCGTCAATCGTCAAGGTTATATCTTTTCCGTTTAAAGGAGGTTCAATGATACTCTCAGAACGAATTTTCATCAATGCATCCGTTTCAACTATCTTAAGTCCGTTTTTACCATTTAAAATATTATTATATGTTTTTTCTACTCCGGTATTTCCAATATATTCTGTTTCATAATAAATACCGCTACTATCAGTTTGCGGATATTTTATATATCCCAAAACGTGAGCAAAGCCGGATGTTGCTATATATGAACGTGAAGCAAAATCGTAATCTTCATTTGGAACATTCCACGCAAGTAATGTATTATTTCTATCGGAAATTATACCGCGTCCAGAAAAAATATATGTGTGTGAAAGTCTATTGTTTTCGCTTTGCGCTGCGTATATTGCTCCGTCTCGAATTTGTAAAACTCCAACTCGCCACAAAAATATAATGACTATGATCACAAAAAATCCACCTAAAAAGTAAATTGATGTTTTGGAGATGGATTTGATAAGACGTCCTTCAAATTGATAGACATCAAATTGTGGTAAGTTGCTGGAATCCAAAAAAATTTCATCCGGCGCGATATCTTCATAACCGCG